>JBEQBN010000209.1:0-3560 GCA_041639775.1 Halapricum sp. | reverse complement strand
TGAACCGGTCGCCGCCTTCCGATCCGTCGACCTGGATGCGGATGTTGTTGACTGGCGTCCCGTCGTCGTTGATGAGGAGTTGCTTCAGTTCTTCTTTACTCCCGTCAGCTTCGAGCGACCCGCTGGCCGAGGCCGACACATACGACGTATCGGAGTACAGCCCGTCGTTGAAATCCGACGAACTCGTGTCGAAACTGACCGAGAAGTCGCAATTCGTGAACGCGACGTCACGACCGGAGACGGAAAGCACGCCGTCTTTGCCGGTCTCGTGTCTATCTGCCATGTTGTATCACCTCTTAGATGTTGATCGTCATGTCCACGTCCACGGTGCCGATCACGCCGACGGGCGTGAATCCGAAGCTGATGTCGAGTTCCTTCGGATTCGTGGGATCCTGTTCGGCGTTCGTGTACCAGCGCGTCTCCTCGCTGGTATTGGGCCGGAGGACGCCCTGCTCGACGAGGTCGATCAGCTCGTCGGCCAGGCGTTCCTCGGTCAGCGACTCCACACTCTCGTTGTTGAGCCGGCCACGCACCGCGCGGCCGATCGCCCGCGCCGTCAGCGCGAGTTGGTCGCGGAGTCGCGCCGTGAAGAAGTCCCGCGTCCAGTCTGTCTCGGTGGACGTCGAGACGTTGTCCTCCAGCGCGGGACTGCCACTGGCCGAGATCGGGATGACGCCCGCGTCGGCCAGATCCGTCTGCTCGGGCACCGTCAGCGTCTGCGTCAGGTCCGTGACGCCGGTCAGTGCGTTGCCGAGGATCGGCTCGTCGATGCTGGTGCCGGCCATCTGCCCCGCCACTGCACCGCCGACGAGACTGTCCGATCCCGGCCGGCGCTCCGGCGCGGTGAGGAACAGCGCATCGTTGTCCAGGCCGTCCGTGTAGCCCGTCGCGTCGAAGTGGGCCTCGGGCGGCGTCTCACTGCTGTTCGTGTTGGGCTGGGCCGCCGCCGAGACGCGGATCATCTTCCACTCGGTCTCGCGGAGTGGCGTCACCGTCGAGATGGCGTCGGCGACGACCGATTCGGCTTCGGAGTGGACGCGCCACTCGCCGTGTTCCTGTTCCTGGATCACACCGGTCGCCGAATCGAAGGCGCCCTGCCAGTCCAGCCACTTGTAGTCGATCTCGTATTCGTCGCTGTCGCCGGCTTCCACGGCCCCCTCGAAGGGGTTGATGTGGACCGTCTGCTCCGCGCTCGGTGCGGCGACGGGGTCGTTGTACCGGAACGATAGGTCGGCCTCGACGCCGTCGGTGGTGTTGGTGGCCGTGATCTCCGTCGTGTCCTCGATGATGGGCGTGTTGCCCAGCGTGCCCGAGCCGCCGGCGATCGCCTCGCCGGTCGCGCTCTGGGTCGCCGGCATGACGCCCCAGATGGACGCATAGCCGACGCCGTTGGCCGCCGCATCGCGGATCGCGTTGGTGAGGGGCGTGTCCTCGCCGAACGCCGCAGCGGCAGCCTGGGGGCCGCTCACCTGCGTCGGGTCGTTCGTCTGTGCTGTGCCACTGTTCGGGTCCCCGCGAGCGAAGATGACCAGTTTGTCCTGGTCGCCGATGTTGACGGCGGTGATCGCACCGCCGCTGACATCGACGCTCACGCGGGACGTGTTGCCGTAGATTGCCATGTAAAACCTCTCTGTTATGGCGTCTCGCCCGCGAAGTCCGCGGGCACGTACTCGATCTGCACTGTGTCGCCGTCGCCGCCAGTCAGGTCACCCGGCGCGGGCGTGTCGACCGTCGCGACGTAGGCCGCCTCGCCATCAGGTGCCGGTTCGGCTGGCGTCGACCCGACTGCCGAGATAGCAGCCGTGATCTCGTCGGTGAACTCAACGGTCAGGTCCTGCCGCCAGCGCCGGATGCCTGGTCGGTCTGTGAGGTCGTCCGCGCGGCGGCCGTCGCCGACGCCGAAGTCCTCGATGTCGTTGATGGCGTTGCCGTCCGGATCCGGGAGCAACTGCCCCTGTTCGCGCGTGTCGTACTGCCGGAGGACGCGCTGGGCGTGATAGCCCAGGTCGGTCGCGTTGTACCGGTCGTCACCGGCGGCGACGTAGACGTCCAGCTGCAGGTCTGCGTCGAACGTCGCAGCGAACCGCTGTCCGACCCGGTTGCCGGCGTCGTCCGTCACGTAGCCGACGCGGTCGGTGTTGAACGCTTCGAGGCGGTCGTCGGCGACGATCTGCAGGTCGCCAAACGGTGAGTCGACGTGGCCGTCCACGCCGCCCGGGTCCGACTCCCGCGTCAGGACAGTGGACAGTGCCGTTGCCGCTTCGAGCCGGGTGCTGATGCCGCGCAGGATCGTCTGTGGGTTGACCATGGTTCAGATCAGTCCTCCCACTGGCGGCGACACTCGTATGCTTCGTTCTGAACGAGGACGATCAGCGCGAAGATCGCAACGGCCACCGACTCGGTCACGGTCGCGACCGAGGCCATTGCGAAGCTCAACAACGCAACGAACCAGTAGCGAGAACTGTGGACTGTCATAGATGTGCCTCCAGGAGTGCCTCGATCTCGGCGGCGATGTTCGCGACCAGGTCCGACTCGTGTTGTTTCAGCGACGGCCGCAGGTACGGCTGGGCCGGCGTCCCCGGGTGGTCGACGTGGTAGGTTGAGACCCACTCGCCATCCACCTGGAACGTGAGCGGGTCGTCGCCGTTGGGCGTGATCACGTGCGGGGCGGTGCCGTACTCGACGTCGTCCGAGTAGTCAACCGGCGAGCCGACCACCCAGCGGCCGATGTTGAGTCGGCGCGCTTCGATCGAGTTTCGGAGTGTGCCACTCTCGACCGGTGCGTAGCGCTTGGCGGTGCCTTCCACGTCGAACGCAGTCTTCCGGACGCCTTCGTCGACGGCCTCGTCAACCTCGTCGGCGGCCGCCTCCATGCCATCGGCAAGGTCGTCCAACTCCTCGGCCGCGCCGGTGAACCCGCCGATGTCGGTCATGGTCAGACCACGAACTCGCCGCCGCCTGCGTCATCGTCAGCCGTCATGATCGTGTTGACGGCGTCGCGATACATCGACTTCATCTCGCGGGCGACCTCCATCACGTCCTCGCCGGATCCAGCCGAGAAGTCGCCAGCATGCGCCGATGACGGGTGTTCCGGCCCGGAAAAGAGCATGTACGTCGCGTAGGCCAGCGCCGCCTTCTCGTGGATGGCCTCCGGGTTATCGATCCGGCGGCCGTCGTTGACCTCACTCTCCAGCTGTGCCTCGGCGTGTTTGGCCGCCTTTCGCCGGTCACTCGGATCGAAGACGTCACCGGGGCCCTGGAGTGGGAGGTCATCCAGGTCGCAGTACCGCGGCTCGTAGGCCATGCGTCAGTCCTCGCGAGCGGCGTCGATGGCGTCGATGGCCGTCGACCGGGGCGACCCGTCCGCTCGCTCGGCCTGTTCGATCGCGTCGAGTTCGGCCGCGCTGTAATCGGCGTCTGCCAGCGCGTCCTCGAGTGCGTCGACGGCGAACTCGTCGGGGTTGAGTGGCGGTTCCGCGACCGACGCATCGTCGGCGTCGGCAGCGTCGTCAGCATCAGCGGAGGCGTCAGCGCCGTCAGCATCGGCCGGGCCGTCGTAC
>JBEQBN010000208.1:0-3573 GCA_041639775.1 Halapricum sp. | reverse complement strand
GCCAGGGCCTGCCAGGGCTCGTACTCCTCGAGTTCTTCCTCGACGACGTGGTTGGCCTCGCGTGCGACTTCGAGTTTTTCTTCGGTCACTTCGCCGATAATTCGCACCGCGAGCCCGGGCCCGGGGAAGGGCATCCGCTCGGAGATAATCTCCTCCAGATCGAGTTCGCGGGCGACTTCCCGGACCTCGTCCTTGTAGAGGTCCCGCATCGGTTCGACGATTCCCTCGAAGTCGATACGCTCGGGCAGGCCGCCGACGTTGTGGTGGGATTTGATCGTCCCTTCGCTCTCGATGCGATCGGGGTAGATCGTCCCCTGCACGAGATAGTCGGCGTCGACCTCGCGAGCGACGGTCTCGAACTCGCGGATGAACTGCTCGCCGATGGCGTGGCGTTTCTCCTCGGGGTCGGTGACACCTTCCAACTCTTCGAGGAACCGGTCTTTCGCGTCGACGACCTGCAGACTGTCCATATACGCGAACGTCTCGCGGATCTGCTCGGTTTCGCCTTTGCGCATCAGACCGGTGTCGACGTAGACCGGGTGGAGTTGGTCGCCGACGGCTTCGTAGGCCAGCGCGGCCGCCGTCGAGGAGTCGACCCCGCCCGACAGTGCGATGATCGCTTCGGCGTCGCCGATCGCCTCGCTGATCTCCTCGATTTTCTCGTCGATGAACGAATCGACGTCGACCATCAGGCGGTCACCCTCCGTTGCCGCGCGTTCGGATCGGTTGCTGGAGAACCCGTGTACGATCGTCTCATATGCCCTTTCTTTCGTGGTGCAGTCAAAACAGTTGTGAATCCGCGACCGCTAGTCGCCGTCAGCGTCGATCAGCGCCGTCGGGTCGAACTCCCGGAGCACGTCCCGAACGACGGTGACGGTCAGCGAGCGGACCGCGTCGTCGGTCAGCAGCTCCGTCGCGGCCTCGTTGAGCGTGTCCGTGTCGCTGAACTTCCCGATCGCGACGGCGTCGTCCCCGCCGGTCACGGCGTAGATGGCGACCAGTCTCGAATCGCTGCCCAATCGTTTGAGCGCCCCGTCGTCGGCGACCGACAGCCGGAAGAGGGCCGTCACGTCTCGCCCGAGCGCGTCGTAATCGAGACGCGCACTGTAGCCGTCGATCACGCCGCTGTCTTCGAGGCGCGTGAGTTTCGCCTCGACGCGGTCCGCGGCGATTCCCACTTCAGCGGCGATCTCGCCGGCATCGATCCGAGCGTCCCGAATCCGGGCTTGCAGTACTGCGCGGTCGTCGTCGTCGAGTCCCAACGGCAGCTCGGCGTCAGTCGATGTCATAGCTCAAAGGTCCGTCCTTCCGGTGGGTCAGACGGCCTCGGGACCTTCTTTGCCGGTACGGATCTGGGTCGCCCCTTCGACCGGCAGGACGAAGATCTTCCCGTCGCCTTTCTCGCCGGTACGTGCGCCGTCTCTGATCGCCTCAATGACGTCGTCGACGGGCGTGTCAGCGACGACCACTTCGACTTTGATCTTCTGGTGGAGGTCGACGACGTACTCTTCGCCGCGCCATTGGCCTTTCTTGGCCGGTTCCGAACCGCGGCCGGAGACGTTCGTCACCGTCATCGAGGGCGCGTCGGCCTCGACCAGCGCCTGTTTCACGTCCCCGAGCTTGTCGGGGCGGATCATCGCGACGACCATCTTGATGTCAGTCTCGCTCATTCTGCATCACCGTCCGTGGTTGCGACGGTGCCGTCGGTCTTGACTCTGCCGCCGTCGGTACGGACGCGGCCGCCGTCGGCGACGACGCCGTCCTCGTCGCCGAATTCGGGGTAGGTATCGACGCCGTGTTCGGAGAGGTCCAGCCCGTCACGCTCGTGTTCGGGCGTGACGCGAGCCTGACCCGTGGCTTTCAGCGCGTACCAGACGACGGCCGTCGCGCCGACCGTCCAGCCTGCGATCACGACGACGCCGACGAACTGGGTGAGCGCCGCTTCCGCGAGCGGGACGCCCAGATCGTAGTGGACGAACGGGAACGCCAGCGTCCCGAGGATCCCGGCACTCCCGTGGACGGGGAACACCGCACACACGTCGTCGATCTGCAGTCGCTTTTCGACGAAGCTGAAGACGATCGGGAGCTGTGCGCCCGCGAGGCCGCCGATCAGGAGCGCACCGAGGTAGTGCGTCGTGTCCGGAATGGCAGTGATCCCGACCAGCCCGGCTAGCAGGCCGTTCGCGACGTACAGCGTGTCGACCTTCCCGGTGCGGAGCCACGCGACGAGTCCCGCGCCCATCGCGCCGGCGGCCATCGCGATGGTCGTTCCCATCGCGACCCGTCCGAGCACCGCGCCGTTGTACGCCATCATTCCCGCTTCGGTCTCGTACATCGCCGCGGCCGTGCCGACGTTGAACCCGTACCAGCCAAAGGCCAACATTAGCGTCCCAAGTACCGCGAAGGTCATCGAGTGACCGGGGATAACGTTCGCCGTCCCGTCGGCGTCGTAGCGATCCATCCGTGGTCCGAGGATCCACGCCGCGGTGAGGCCGGCGATACCGCCCATCCCGTGGACGATCATCCCGCCGGCGAAGTCGTGGAACACGGCGTCCCCGATCTGGAGGTACGCGCCGGCCCAGGTGATCCCCGTGACGACGGGGTAGATGATCGCCGCCAGCAGGAACGTGTAGGTGACGTACGCGCGCAGCCTCGCGCGGCCGGCGACCGCCCCGGAGACAATCGTCGCCGCCGTCATCGCGAAGACCGCGCCGTACAGCCAGCCGATGTATCCGCTGGCGTCGTCAGCCAGGTACGGCAGCGATTCGGTGAACGGACTGCCGCCGACGAGCCCGGAGATGCCAGCGCCGATGAAGAAAAACACCGTGACGCCGACGCTCCAGGTCAGCAAGTTCTTCGTCAGCTGGTTGGCAACGTTTTTTGCCCGTACCTGACCCGCCTCCAGCATCGCGAAGCCGGCGTGCATAAAGAAGATCAGGAACGAGACCGTCAGGATCCACGTCTGGTTGACGGCTTCAGTGACCGCGCTCGGTTCGACCTGTAATGGTATTGCTTCGATCATATGTTGTCTATATCGATTTTTGTCCTTGTTTGTCCAACTTCTCGCCAATTCTAGCTACGTTCGTTTGCTCTCTCACGCCTGGGGCCATGGGAGAAGCCTACATAAGGATTTGCTTCAGAATCGAAAAAATCGGGATGTGATAGTAGACGATCGTCTAATATTGTGTAGAATGCAATGTGTATAAGGACATTGGACGTAAATATTCATACTGCCATTTCGGTCACAATCTGGACATTCGTCCACCCATATCCGAGTTCGATCCTCGGTTTGCGGGGCTATTTCGGCATACGCGCTCGGTCTCGGCTGTCGTTGGCCCGCAAATATTGCCGTCCTCGGGCGTCGGACTGCTCGATCGAAGTACTGCTGTGACGGGCCGACTGTTGCGCCGGCCAAACGCCCAGCCGGTCAGCGAGAGCGTGCTGATCGGCAACTACAGCCGAGCAGCGAGAGTGTGCTGGCCGGCAACTACAGCCGGTCAGCTATGTCCTCGGCGAAGTACGTCAGGATGAGGTCGGCACCGGCACGTTTGATCGACAGCAGCGACTCGTAGG
>JBEQBN010000207.1:0-3587 GCA_041639775.1 Halapricum sp. | reverse complement strand
ACTGGCACTCGTGAAATCCCTCGGTACCCGGCGGATACGGCGGGAACTCGTGTGTGACGCGTGTGATGCGGAGGCGCGTAATATATACGCTGCCAATGTTTGGTGAAATATCTTATCTCGGTTTGAGCGAAGAGGGCAAGAATTATATCATTGACTATACTGGGTTTAGCCAATGGCAAGCGTCGAACTGCGTGACCTCCGAAAGGAGTACGATCGAGGAACCATCGTCGCGGTCGACGACCTAGACATACAAATCAACGACGGGGAGTTCATCACCGTCGTCGGTCCGTCGGGCTGTGGGAAGACGACGACGCTGCGGATGGTCGCCGGCCTCGAACGGCCGACGAGCGGATCGATCATCATCGGCGACGAGGACGTAACTGACCTGCACGCGAAAAACCGGGACATCGCGATGGTGTTCCAGAACTACGCGCTGTATCCGCACAAGACGGTCAAGGCGAACATGGAGTTCGGACTCCGGATGAGCACTGACCTCAGTGCCGAAGAACGCAACGAGAAGGTTCAGTGGGCAGCTGAGATGATGGGGATCGAAGGCTTGCTTGAGGACAAGCCAGATGAACTCTCCGGTGGACAGAAACAACGTGTTGCGCTCGGACGCGCAATCGTACGTGATCCTGAAGTATTCCTCTTCGACGAGCCGCTGAGCAACCTCGACGCCAAGCTCCGCAAGACGATGCGGACGGAGGTCCAGCGCCTGCAGGACGAACTGGGCGTCACGTCAATTTATGTGACCCACGACCAGGAAGAGGCGATGACGATGGGCGACCGGATCCTCATCCTCCGTGACGGGAAAAAGCAGCAGGTCGGAAAACCCGAAGAGGTGTACAACGATCCGATAAACGAGTTCGTTGGCGGATTCATCGGCTCGCCAAGTATGAACTTCGTCGATGTCGTCGTCGAGCAGACTGACAGCGGAATGGTTCTGGTCGGCGTCGATGAAGACTTCCGGTATCATCTCTCCCCGGACGTCGTCGATCGGTTCGGAGTACTCGAAAGCGGCGGCGAGTACGTTATGGGGATCCGACCGGAAGACGTGTTCCCGGCTGAGGGGACTGAACGGGATACAGTCACCGCAGTCGTCGAAGTCGTCGAGCCGATCGGGTCGGACAACTACGTCTACCTTGATCTGAGCGGCGACCTCGACACCGGTATGTCAGCGGAACGGGTCGAGGAGTCCGACTTCATCGCCCGCACGGACGCGTCGTTCGCACCCGAAACCGGCCAGGAGGTCGAAGTGGTCTTCTCCGACGAAGACGTCCACCTGTTCGATCCGGCAACCGGATCGTCAGTCCTGTACGAACAAGGTCATACGGGCGGTGTCACCACCGCGGAATCGAGCGCCGACGAGAGTTCCATCGCCGACGACTAGACTGCTCTTTCCCGTCTTTCTGTCGCCAACTTCGATAGCGACACCAGTCCGGCGTTACTGGTTGAGTTCGCCTGCTGTTGTGAGCTGGGCTACCGTCGCGAGTCGAATCGCGTGGGGCCATCCGAGCGGCGTCGCACAGTCCGGTGTGCCGTCGTCGAACAGCTGTTCCGGCAGGTAGCCGTTGTCCATCACGAGTGATCCACCGGTGTCGATCTCGTCGAATAGTGTCCTGGCTTCCGCATAGAACTCGTCCGCCCGAGTGTCCGCACGATCACCTAACAGCGCTGCCAGCTGTGTTGTGGCGTTTGCTCCCCACGCCGTCGAGACAGTCCAGACTTTCTCGTCGTCTTGCACTCGTTGACGCCACTCGTCGCCCTCGAACCGGTACAGTCCCGCGATCGAGTCCGTCTCGCGCCAGAGTCCGTCGAGGGTGGTCTCGAAATGAGCGACCAACCGGTCGATCCGTCGTTCGCCGATCGAGCCGATAGCCGCATACTCGCGGTGAGCTTCCGCGAGCGCGAATGACCCCGAATCGAGCCGGGCATCGAGGTCGCCGTCGGGATCGATCCGAAGCGCAAAGACGTCGTTCTGATCGCTCCACAACTGATCGAGACCGTCGTAGACGGCGTTGGCCCCTTTGCGTGCACGTTCCCGAAGCGAATCGGAAACGGGTGCACGAGCGATAGCCGCATACCCCTGCAGGAACGTTGCGGCCGTGTGGACAAAGCGGCCGGTCATATTCTCCCAGGCGTTCTGACACTCGATCGGGAGCCCGTCGTCTTCCAGCGTCGAGTCGAGCCCGTCCAGCGCTCGTTCGAGCGCCGATTCGATAGCATCCGGGTCCGACGGATCGCCCAGGCGAAGATACGTGGCCAGGAACGAGGCGACGCTCCCGGTCTGATCGGCCTGATAGTCGACGTCGTTGCCGGCTTCCAGCCGCGCGTGTGCCCATCCGGGTGCGATCGAGCCGTCGTGTGCCCAGACGCGGTGTGGCCAAGAGCCGTCTTCGAGCTGCGTGTCCATATAGAACTCGGCGCTATCGGCGAACCAGTCCTCGAGCCCAATACCGAGTCGCTGGTCGGCCTCCAGCAGGTAGCGGGCGATTTCAGAGTCGTCACGGAACCACGTGTAGCCGTAGCCGCCAGTGTAGGTGTAGAACGGATCGGGATCGGGGCCGGCGATGTGTGCGCCGTTCTCGGCGGCCAGCAGCGACAGTACGCGGAGGTCATCGACGGCGACCTCCCGACGGGGTGTGTCGTCCGGAACCGTGATCGAGGCCTGCGTTTCGGCAGCCGCCCGCAGTGCGGCGACTGAATCGTGTTCGCTGGCGGTCTCCTGCACTGTCGTCAGTCCGTCCTCGCGAGTCGTCTCATCGAGGTCCAGCAACAGTGATCCGACAGTCGTCGTCCCAATCGTTTCGGCGTCTGGCTGCTCGACGTCAAAGGGAATCTCCAGAGCGACCGTCCCGTTCAACAGTGCGTCCTCGTACTTCTGGCCGCCGGTCTTCGCTCGCGGGAACGACACGGTTTCAGTCCCGGTGACGAGTTCGTCGAACTGTTCGGGCAACTGGCCGAACACGTTTTCGAGGCTGGTCGTGGCAGTGACGAGGTTGGACTGCCGACGGTGGTGGATCTCGAGTGTGTCCTCGTATTCGAGTTTTCCGAGCCGGCTCTCCTGCCGTTCGGGCGTCAGATCGAAAAACGCCTGCAGCGTCGGCTCGGTCGGGAGCTCGCCTGCAACTTCGAACCGCGTGAGATGGACGGCACCGAGCGTCAGATCGTATTGGGTGACTGTATAATCGCCCGCCTCGTGGACGGTTCGGACGAGCGCGGTATCGTCGACGTACTCTTGCTCGACGGTTTCGAGATCGCCGAGCCAGGTCGTGCCATCGAGCAGGTCGATCCCGAATCGCGATCGATTCACGCCGGAGAGACCCGAGATCGGATACGAGTAATCCCGGTGCCAGCCGTCCCGGTCGACATAGACGAGCCGTTCGTCCAGTCCCGAGAACGTCCCGGTCGTCGAGCGACGTTCGCCAGGGAACACGCGCGCGTCGTTGCGGGTGCGCTTGTAATCGTCGAGAGCGCTACGGAGCGTCATGCGTCGTGTTTCCCCCAGGACGCATTAATCCTGATCATTGCGACCGGTGACGAGCGGACCGGTAGCGAGTCTCGTTCAGCGGTCGTAGCCGTCGATG
>JBEQBN010000206.1:0-3605 GCA_041639775.1 Halapricum sp. | reverse complement strand
TCCTCGTATTCCAGCGGATACAACACGCCCGCGAGTGGCCCAGTCGGCTGGAACGCCCAGATCCCGATCGCGAGGACCACGAGGCCGATGGAGACGAGTGTGACGGCTCGATCCCGGTCGGGCCAGTTCATACGGTATCGACGGGCGGCGAGGGGGTAAGGTCGTCGGTCTAGAGAGAAAGCGTTATTCACTCGGGCGAGCAAGACAGGTTTGCGGGTCCGTGGTCTAGTTGGTTATGACGCGGCCTTTACAAGGCCGAAATCGGCGGTTCAACTCCGCCCGGGCCCATCGATTCTGCGACGAACGAAGGTGAGGAGCGAATCGTACTGCCGGCCGGAGTCGAACCCCGGGAGTCGCAGCGTTGAGCGGAGCGAGACGACCGTCTCACTCCGGTTCAACTCCGCCCGGTCCCATTTTTGCCGTCGAACGGATGTGAGACGGCTGAATCGCTATTGGGGAGTTGACCCTCTGGGCCGTACGTGAACGGAGAGTAGTTGTCTCTACTGATATACTGTGTCGCGCGTATCGATTTCGAGCACTCGGAGTTCGTTCCGCCGCTGATCCCAGTCGATAATCGCGCGACGCTTCCCGATGCGAAGGGCGTACTCGTCCCGCCCTTTCAGTGGTTTCAGGTGTCTTTCCGGGTTCGATTCGGTCTCTCGAAGCTTCGACCGAATTCTCGCTTCGATATCGTCCGGAAGTGACTGCAGTTGCTTCTCAACGTCGGGATGCAACAGTACCGTTGCCATCGATTACAGCTGTTCCCACGTATCGGTTTCTTTTCGCGATTCGATCGTCTCGGCAGTGTCTGTGTTGAGTTCAGGTGCGACTTCCGCCCACCATCCGACCGCTCTCGCACCTAACTTCTTTCGTGCGACGAGGCCCTTTTTTTCCATCTCGTTGAGGCGATTGCGAACACCTTCCGGAGTGATCCCTTCACCGAAGCGCTGTAACCCCTCTGCCACCTCAGACGCTGTGAGTACCGGGTCATCCTCGTAATCGAATACCTTGAGGATATCCTGCTCGGTCACGGTCTCATCGAACCGTCCTGCTTCGTCCCGTCCTTGGCTCATACTCGAAATAAGGTCGCCCCATCACATAACCGTTTGGCTCGTGCAAACCGGTGTGGATCGTTGTCTCTCACCTCCCGCATTCGCCCGTCCGTTCGAGGACAATTACATATCCGTAGACGCCGAGGTCCTGGGGATCGCCGTACTGGATCGTCCGCGGGTAGATTCCGGCCCGGATCATATTCCAGGTCCGGTCGTAGGGCTGTCCGCCGTCGAGAAACGGCGGCTCCCGACCGAAGGTCGCGGCCACGTCGTAGGGGTAGGGGGCGTTTGCAGTCTGGTAATCACTGTCGGCCAGCAGGTCGTGGATGTACGCGGCGTCGCCGTCGTACGTCCAGCGTTCGGAGAGCTGACTGTGGTTGTCTGGGGCAAGCCACAGCATCGCCCGCTGGTAGTTGAGCGCGATGTAGTCGGGACAGCGCTGCTCGACGTCTTGCAGCCACGCGACCCTGGCGTATCCGCCGGTCTCGGCGGTCGGCCGGTAGATCGTCCAACCGTGCGGGACGGCGGCCTCCTGGGAGTCCTCCGCGTAGGTCTCGACTGTCGCGTCGGCACCGCCGTGGGCCCGCAACCAGCCGACGGCCTCGTCACGTGGCTGGCTGGCGTAGCCAAGGGTCCCGATCCCGGTGTAGACCGCCGTCGAGACGATCAACAGGACGGCCAGCACGCGTGCGGCCTGCCCGTACTCGACATCGAGCCACTGGAAGGAAAGCGCGATCAGGAGGATCGCCATCGGGAACATCGGCAGCAGGTGGTGGGTTCGGAAGTACGCCCACGTCGAGAAGACGGCGGTCATAATGGCGATCACCGACAGCGCGAAGACGATCGCTGCGGTCTCGCTCGATGGGCCCGGGTCCTGACTATCGGCCAGGACTCCCGATTCGGACCGCCACGCCGCCCCCGCACGCCGAGCGAGAACGACGACGGACGCCGCGATCCCCCCGACGGCAGCCAGCGTCAGCGGCCACCCGAGCCCGTTGGCGGTACCCCGGACGTACCACCACCAGGCCGGTCGGGAGAGCCAGCCGTGGGATGAGGTCTTCTCGCCGGCCAGGCGATCGATCCGGCTGAGCAACACTTCGGGGCCGTCCCACATACTGGCCAGGACGTCGCCGGAGAGGCTACTCGGCAGGGTGTTGAGCACGGCGCTCGGGTACGAGAAGTACATCACGACGATCGCGACGGCCGGTCCGCCGATCAGTAGTTCGGGCCGGCGGAGTGCGTCGCGAGTATCGGGCGCTCGTCGGACACGGAACAGATACGCGATCCCGAGCAAGATCGCCGTCACGCCGGTCGTCGGCTTGAGCGCAATCGCGAAGCCACCGACGGCGCTCCCGGCCAAGAATAGCCGCCGCGAGCCGGTTTCGACGTAGCGCAACGCGAGATAGAACACGAGCAGGAGACAGAACAGCGCCGGGACGTCCTCGCCGGCCTCGTGTGTGAGAACGACTACGCCCCAGGTCAGCGCGAGCAACAACGAGGCGAGCCGACCTGTCGCCCGATCGCGCACGTGTGTTCCGATCCGGTAAAGCAGGTACACCGATCCGACGGTAAACACGACGTTGACCAGCCGGGCCGGCAGGACCGTCGCCCACCACACCCAGGCCGGCAGGGCCTGCCAGTGCGCGTAGAAGTCCGTCCCGATCGCGCTCAACAGGTCACTGAAGACACTCGCCTCGCCGGTGAGGACGACGACGGCGATCGCGGGTAGAGCCACGAGCCCGTAGAGATACAGCGTCGGCCCGAACACACGCCAGTACGTCGAGCCGTCCTGTAGGGCGTCGACGGTGAGCCCGTCGTTGACGACGAAGCCGGCAATCTCTATGCTATCGACGACTCGCCAGCGCTCGTCTCTGGTCGCGAAGTTCGGGAGCCGATGCCAGATCCAGAACAGCGACAGCACCGCCGAGAGCAACAGGATGTACGTGAGATAGGGGTCCGCCTCAAGGTCGTCTCTGACCTGCTTGCGGGCGCAATGGAGTGGCGAGAACCGCATATGTGTGCTGTCTCAATCCGTCAATAACTGTGTGTCGGATACGGAACTCACCGAAGCCAGGTGACGAGTATCGTCCGTGTGAGACCCAGCGCGTAGCCCAACTGCGGTTTCTTGGTCTCGCCGGCGGCACGCTGTTCGATCGTGACCGGCACCTCCGCGATGCGCAGCCCCGATTTCCGAGCCTCGATGAGCAGTTCGGGCGCGCTGAACCGCTCCTCGGTGAGCGTCATCTCCTTGAGTGCCGTCCCGCGGATCGCCCGGTAGCCGTTCGTGCAGTCGGTGATGTCCATCTTCGCGATGAGATTGATCAGCGCGGTGAACACTCGGATCCCGGACTGTCGCGCGAGCCCGTTGTCCGACCGATCGGTGCCGAGATAGCGCGAGCCGACGACGTAATCGGCCTCGTCTTCGGCGATGGGTGCGATCATCTCGTCTAGCTGCTCGGCCGGATGCTGGCCGTCCGCGTCCATCGTGACGACGATGTCGGCGTCGTGTTCTCGAGCGATCGTGAATCCGGTCTGTAACGCGCCGCCCTGGCC
>JBEQBN010000205.1:0-3640 GCA_041639775.1 Halapricum sp. | reverse complement strand
ATCGACCACGCGCACCTCGTTGTCCGCCACCAGCCGCCGGGTGAGTGCCGTCCCGATCAGGCCGGCACCGCCGGTTACGAGCAGTCGCTTGCCGGTCAGTTCCATATTTGTTGCTGGGCAATTGGCCGTAAATACGTTCCTGTCATACGGTCGGTCGTGAATCCGTGCTAGACCGATCGGATATGATCTCACTGGTTGCCGCTAACGGAAGTTTAAACAGCGAAACACGGCCACTGCATAGCAGGTATGGCGACGCCAGTACCGCTGCAGGCGATCGATAGTTTTCTGTTGAAGTACAACGTCGGGGACGCGCTACTGCTGGTTTTCGGGCTGGCGCTGGTCGCCGCGCTGGTCGTCCGCTCGCGGAAGGTGCTGGCGTTGCAGTCGGGATTGTTCGGTGTGGTCTTCGTCGCCACACCGACATCGATGCTCGTTGCGGCCGAAAACAGCCTTCTGAGCGAGCCGATCGCGTACAAGTCTCTCGGACTGGTGCTCGTCTTCGCCGCGCCGATTCTGTATGTCACGGCCAGACGGTAGTCGCTAGAGAGTCTACTCCAGTTTTCCCAGCGCAGTGAAGAAATCGAGCGGCGGGCCTGCGACGCGGACGCTATCTTCGGCTCGCTGCAGTGTGATCTGCGACGGCGTGTCGATGTCTCGGGAGACTCGGCCGTCGCTGACGACGGTCGCGCTGTCGTCACCTTCGACGCGGACGGTGATCTGGCTGTCTTCGCCGACAACGAGCGGCGGCATCTCCAGTTCGGCGGCCATCTCGGTGACGACCAGCGCATCGACGTCGGGATGCACCAGCGGGCCGGCCTCGCTGAGGTTGTAGGCCGTACTGCCGGTCGGCGTCGCGACGAGAACGCCGTCTGCGTGGCCGCTGGTGTACAGCGAGCCGTCGACGCGGACAGTGACGCCGACGCCGTTGCCGTGCCCGCGCTGGGGCCCCTGGATAACGACCTCGTTGAGCGCCGGCGGCAGCTCCCAGTCCTCGCCGCTGGCCTGTACACGGGACATCTCCCGGGTGGGTGTCCCACCGTCCGCCCGAAGGTCGTCGACCACCTCGTGGACCGTTTCGATCGCGTCGTCCGGCGCGATGGCGTTCAGGAACCCGACCTCGCCGAGGTTGACACCCATAATTGGCGTGTCGCCGACGCCGCGGGCCGCATAGAGGAAGGTTCCGTCGCCGCCGATACAGACGACCAGATCGCAGGTGTCGAGATCCTGTACCGCGATCGCGTCGGGTTCGAACCGCTCGCTGCCGCTCGGTCCGTAGCCCCGGCCTTGCTCGTCCGCGAGGGTCTCGGCCGTCACCGAGTCGACGAGCACCTCGACGCCGTCGTCCCGGAAACTGCGGCCGATGGCCTCGACGAGCGATTGTGCACGTGGGTTCCCCTTCTGACCGACGATCCCGAGTTGCATACCCGGGAGGGTTGTTCATCCAGACGAATAAAGCCAGGCGAACCGGACTCGACTACGGACAAGCTTAATTCACCGAAGGATAATACGGTAGGTATGGCCAACGGCCGTGGTGTCCGTCTATGAGCGACGACGACTGGTTCGAGAGCGCCTTCGAGGACGAGGCTGATGCGGACGCTGCGGACGATCCCGTCTCCGACGAGGAGGTTCCCGAAGACGACGAGACAGACGCCTTCGAGGAGGACGAGATAGATTCGTTCGAAGACGGCGATTCCGGTGGGTCTGGGGGGATCGGCGCGGACCCGTTTGACGAGTCCGATGCCCCCGATGCGGACCCGTTCGACGGTGCCGCGACCGAGGGCGACAGTTTCGAGACGGATAGGGGCTCGTTCGAGAGCGGTGGCAGCGTCTCTGGGACAGACGAGACAGCGGAGTTCGCCGACACAGAGACGGACGACCCGTTCAGCAGCGATAGCGATCCGGCCGCGTCCGGAGAAGCCGAAGGTAGCGGATCGCTGTTCGACGACGACTTCGCGAGCGCGATGCGCAACGCCGGCCCCGGAGACGGCGGCGATTCGGACGACTTCGGGGACGAGGACTTCGAGACGGAGATTCCACGGATCGATCTGGGTATCTCCGGGCTCGACGATATGATCCAGGGCGGCGTCCCCGAACGGCACCTGATGGTCGCGATCGGCGCGCCCGGGACGGGGAAGACGACCTTCGGCCTGCAGTTTCTCTATCACGGGCTCCGACAGGGCGACAACGCCGTGTTCATCACGCTCGAACAGAGCCGCCGGGCGATCCTCGACACCGCCAACGAGCGCGGCTGGGAGTTCGACCGCTACGAACGCGAGGATTCCCTCGCGATCGTCGACCTCGACCCCGTCGAGATGGCCAACAGTCTGGACAACATCCGCGGCGAACTCCCGCAACTCATCCAGGAGTTCGACGCCGAACGACTCGTGTTGGACTCGGTGTCGCTGCTGGAGATGATGTACGACGACCAGTCCAAACGCCGGACGGAAGTGTTCGATTTCACGCGGTCGCTCAAGGAGGCCGGGGTTACGACGATGCTCGTCAGCGAGGCCAGTGAGGACAACCCCTACGCGTCCCGGCACGGCATCATCGAATATCTCACCGACGCCGTGTTCGTCCTGCAGTACGTCCGCGGGGACACCCAGGAGACGCGTCTGGCGATCGAGATCCAGAAGATCCGCAACGCCAACCACTCCCGGGCGACCAAACCCTACGACATCACGCTTGATGGCATCGACGTCTACCAGCAGGCTTCGATCTTCTGACTCCGGGCGCGTGCACTGAAAAAGTGTATTGGGAGTGGCTACATACAGGGTCGATAATGGACCTGGAGTCGGTGCCTGGCGTCGGAGCCAAGACGGCCGAGGCGCTCTCGCAGCTCGACGATCCCGAGCGCGCACTCGAAACAGGTGACGTCGCCGCGCTCGCCCGTGCCCCGGGGATCAGCGAGGGTCGGGCCGCTCGCATCGCCCGGGGTGCGATCCGACGGCGCCACGGCGACCACGGCGACTTTCTGGCGACCGACCGCGCCCGCGAGATCTACCGGGACGCGATCGCGCTGCTCAAAGCGCGGACCGTCACCGACGACGCGGCCGCCCGCCTGGAGACGCTCTATCCCAGCGCCACCGAGAGCCGGATCCGGGAAGTGCGGTCGTTCACCGGCGCAGCGATCGAGCGCGATCCCGACCCTGCGATACTAGAGGCACTCGCCGGAGTCGAGCCGCTCTCTGTCCCCGGTGACGTGCGGGTCCGGGATCGCTGTCTCGCCACGAGCGACGCCGAGCGCTACGCCGAGGCCAAGGAGGCCATCCCGGAGGTCAGCGTCGAGGTCGTCGAGGACACCCGACAGGTCGCCGAACTCGCCCGCAGCTACGCGACTGTCGTCGTGCTGGACGAACAGTTCGCGGGCGTCGACGTCGAGGGCGATGTCCGGGTCGAACCTGACGCCCTGGAGCGGCCCGAGGAAGTCGTCCCCGAGCGCCCGCTCGCCTTCTTCGCTGCCAACCGCGAGCCGCTACGGGCGGCCGTCGCGGTCCACCGCGCGGCCGATCTCGATCCCCCCTGTGATCTGGACACGCTCGAATCGGCCCTGGAGACGCTCGACGAGGACGGTCGGCCCCGCGGTGACGACGAACTAAATCGGCTTGCGACGGCCGTCGACGATCTGGATGCCGCCGTCTCG
>JBEQBN010000204.1:0-3685 GCA_041639775.1 Halapricum sp. | reverse complement strand
TAGACAGTAACGTGGTGGCCGGCCCGGTTCAGCTGCTGTGCGGCGGCGAGTCCCGCCGGCCCGGAACCGACGATCGCGACTTCCTCGTCGGTCCGCTGCTGGGGCGGGTCGGGCTCGATCCAGCCTTCTTCCCAGCCCCTGTCGACAATCGCCCGCTCGATGGACTTGATCGTCACCGGGTCGTCGTTGTACTTGAGGGTGCAGGTGTTCTCACAGGGGGCCGGACAGTTGTAGCCCGTGAATTCGGGGAAGTTGTTGGTCGCGTGCAGCCGTTCGAGCGCGCGCTTCCAATCGCCCCGGTACACGAGGTCGTTCCAGTCGGGAATGATGTTCCCGATCGGGCACCCACTCATACAAGCCGGCGTCCCACAGGACATACAGCGCTCGCCTTGGGACTTGAGGTGGTCCTCGTCCCACTGCTGTTCCCAGATCTCCTCGAAGTCGCCTTTGCGCTCGTCTGGATCACGCTTGTGAATCGGTTCGCGCTCGTTTTTTAGATAGCCGTCGGGGTGGTCCTTGCTCATCAGTCGTCACCCTCCGTTGGGTTCGCGGCCGTGGTCGGCGCGGCCGGCGGTGACACTCTAATGTCCTCGCCTTCTTCGAGACGTTGGCGGACGACCTCGGCGTAGGCGTCGGGCATAACCTTCACGAACTGCTCGACATATTCCTCGAAGTGATCGAGGGTCTTCTGTCCTTTCTCGCTGCCCGTATAGCGGACGTGGTTTTCGATCATACGTTTGAGCAACTGCCTGTCCCGATCGCTTTCGACCGGCTCTAGAGAGACCATCTCCCTGTTGACGTTCTCGGCGAAGTCGCCGCTCTCATCGAGGACGTACGCCTCGCCGCCGGACATACCGGCCCCGAAGTTCTTGCCCGTGTCACCGAGAATTACCGCGACTCCGCCGGTCATATACTCACAGCCGTGATCGCCGACCCCCTCAACGACCGTCTTTACCCCGGAGTTACGGACGCCGAAGCGCTCGCCGGCCCGACCGTTGAAGTAGGCTTCACCGTCAGTGCCACCGTACAGGGCAACGTTGCCGATCAGGATGTTCTCGCCGGCCTCGTAGTCGGCCGCTTGAGGCGTCTCGACGATCAGTTTGCCGCCTGAGAGGCCCTTGCCACAGTAGTCGTTGGCGTTCCCCTCAAGTTCCATCGTGATCCCATTCGTGAGGAAGGCCCCGAAGCTCTGACCACCAGTTCCCTCGACGTTGATCGAGACCGTATCCTCGGGCAGCCCCTCCTCGCCGTGCGCCTTCGAGACCGCCGAAGACAGCATCGCGCCCAGCGTTCGGTCCTCGTTGCCGGCCACCAAATCGACGTGGACGCTGTCGCCGTCCTCGATCGCCGGCCGTGCCGCATCAAGCAGCTGCTGGTCGAGTTTCTCCTCGAGGTGGTGGTTCTGTTCGGCCGTCTTCCTGGTGTCGTCGCCCTCGGGCTCCCAGAGGAGCGCCGAGAGATCGACGTGTTTGGCCTTCGGGTGGTCGACCGCTTTCTGTTCGAGCAGGTCGACCCGGCCGATCATCTCGTCGAGCGACCGGAAGCCGAGCTCGGCCATATACTCGCGGACCTCCTGTGCCATATGGCGCATATAGGTGGCGACGTACTCGGGGTCGCCGGGGAACCGCTCACGTAGCTCCTCGTCTTGTGTCGCTACACCGACCGAACACGTGTTGTTGTGACACTGGCGAAGCATCAGACAGCCACACGTGATCAACGGCGCGGTGCCGAAGCCGTATTCCTCGGCGCCGAGTAGGGCCCCGACAACCACGTCGCGACCGGTCTTCATACCGCCGTCGACCCGGACTTTGATCCGCGAGCGCAACCCGTTCTCGACCAGCACCTGCTGGGCCTCGGCCAGGCCGAGTTCCCAGGGCAGGCCCGCGTTCTTGATCGAGGTCTTGGGCGAAGCTCCGGTCCCGCCGGCCGCTCCCGAGATAAGCACCGAGTCGGCTTTGGCTTTGGAGACGCCGGCGGCGATGATGCCAACACCCGCCTCGGAAACGAGTTTGACGTGGACGCCGGCGTCGGGATTCGAGCACTTCAGATCGTGGATCAACTGGGCGAGATCCTCGATGGAGTAGATGTCGTGGTGGGGCGGCGGCGAGATCAGCGGCACGCCGGGCGTCGTCGACCGGGTGTCGGCGATAATCTCATTGACCTTCTCGCCGGGTAGGTGGCCGCCCTCGCCGGGTTTAGAGCCCTGGGCCATCTTGATCTCCAGCATCTCGGCGTTGGCGAGGTAGTTGCTCGTGACGCCGAACCGGCCGGATGCGACCTGCTTGTTGGCACACTCACGTTCGGTGCCGAACCGCTCGACCTGCTCGCCGCCTTCGCCGGTGCCCGCGAAGCCACCGACGCGGTTCATCCCCGCAGCCAGCGTCTCGTGAGCCTCCGTGCTCAGCGAGCCGAAGGACATCGATCCCGTGAAGAAACGCTGGGTGATCTCCTCGACCGGCTGGACCTCCTCGATCGGGATCGACGCTCTGGACTCAGTATCGAACGCAAGCAGTCCGCGCAGCGTCTGCAGTCGCTCCTGCTGATCGTTGATGACCGACGCGAACTCCCGGTAGGCCTCGTAGTCGTCGTTCTGGGCCGCGTTCTGGAGCTTGCCGATCGTCGTCGGGTTCCACTGGTGGAACTCGCCGTCACGGCGCCAGTTGAGCTCGCCACCCTGATCCAGATGCAGCGAGCCGCTGATGTCGGCCTCGAAGCCGTACTCGTGGCGTTCGAGCAGGTCGGCTTCGAGCTCGTCGATACCGATACCTTCCGTGCGGTTCTCGGTGCCGCGGAAGTACTCCTCGATGAACGCCGAATCCAGCCCGACTGCCTCGAAAATCTGGGCGCCCTTGTAACTCTCAAGGGTGGAAATACCCATCTTGGCCATAACTTTCTGGATGCCATCCTCGACGGCGTGGCGGTATTGTGCCAGCGCCGCCTCGGCGTCGTGGTCGACGATCCCCTCGTGGACGAGGTGCTCGATCGTCTCGTAGGCCAGATACGGCGTCACGGCGTCGGCCCCGTAGCCGACGAGCGTGGCGAAGTGATGGACGGCACAGGGCTGGCCGCTCTCGACGAGCAGGCCGGTGCGCGTCCGCAGCCCCTCCCGGACAAGGTGGTGATGGACGCCACCGGTCGCCAGCAGGCTCGGGATCGGCACGCGGTCCGGGCCGGTGTTGCGATCCGACAGGACCAGCAGCTCCGCACCGTCCTCGATCGCCTCGACGGCCTGCTCGCGCACGGCTTCGACGGCCGTTTGCAGGTCGCCGCCCTTCTCGTAGGTAATGTCGATCGTCTCGGCGGTGACGCCGTTCCGGTCGATGTCCTCGATCGTCGCCTGTTGCTGGCGTGTGAGGATCGGCGACTCTAGATGGAGCTGTCGGCAGTGCTCCGGGCTCTCTCCCAGGAGGTTGCGCTGGTGGCCGACGTGCTGTTCCAGCGAGGTGACCGTCTCTTCGCGGATGTAGTCGATCGGCGGGTTCGACACCTGTGCGAACAGCTGTTTGAAGTAGGTGAACAGCGTCTTGTTGCGACTGGAGAGGACTGACAGCGGCGTGTCGTTGCCCATCGCGCCGACCGGGTCTTTGCCGTCCTCGGCCATCGGTTCGACGAGGTGTTCGACGTGATCGAGAGTGTAGCCGAACGCCCGCTGGTAGGCAGCGATCTCGTCGTCGACGTACGTAGG
>JBEQBN010000203.1:0-3701 GCA_041639775.1 Halapricum sp. | reverse complement strand
CTGGCGGTCACCTACGACGACTCGGGCGCGATCGGGCGGCGCTACCGCCGCCAGGACGAGGTCGGGACACCCTTCTGTGTCACTGTCGACTACGAGACGCTGGGCAAGGGTGACGATCCGGATCTGGAGGAGACAGTCACAGTGCGGGAGCGAGACACGACCGAACAGCGACGCGTCCCGATTTCGGAGTTGTCGGAGACGCTGACGGCACTGCGGGACGGGACGCTGCCCTTCGACGACCTCTAATCGTGCCATCACGACTCGAAGCCATCGAATCGGAGATCGCGCGCCGGGGAGTCCACGTCAGCGGCAGCGCCGTGCCACTCGCGTACGTCGCCGACCTGCTCACCTGGCGGCAAGTGCAGGCGATCCTCGTCGCCGGATTCATCGGTGTCTCGATCCTGGAAGTCATCAGGCTCGGGATCGGCCTCGACTGGTGGATCTACGAGTATCTCACCAGAGAATACGAACAGGACAACGTCGCGGGCTACGCGCTTGCACTCCTCAGCACGACGACCGTCGGGTTGTTGGCACCGCCGACGGTCGCAGTGCCGGCGCTGTTGATGCTCACGCTGGGAGACCCCATCAGCGGGTTGCTCGGGTCCGGAGAGATACAGTCGGTCGGCAGCGGGCGATATCTGGAGTTGATCCGCAAGTCGCCGCGCGCGCTCGCGGTGACCTTCGGCGTCTGCACGACGATCGGTCTCGCCTTCGTCGCCCCGCTCGCGGCACTGTTCGGCGGGATCGCCGCGACCGTCGCCGACGGCATCAAACCCGTGATCGTGACCTACGTGATCGACGACAACCTCACGATCCCGCTGGCGTCGGCGGTCGGCATTGCCGTCGGTCTCGCCGTGATCTAACGCAAAAAGAGACTATTGTGCGGCCGGCGATCCGTCGTCGGGATAGGCCTGTTTCATCTGGAGGGCTGCGCTGGCAGCCAGTCCCGTCGCGAGGTCCTCGCGTTCGTCGTCATTGATCGAGACGTCGTCGTCAGCGTCGGGCGCGTAGCCGGCACTGACGGGCGAGCCGACCGGCGGCTGGACGGCGATTGTCGCTTCCAATCCCGTCGCGCCGGTCCGCAGTTCAGAGCCGACGACGAAATCGCCAGGCAGGAGTTCGCGGGTTCGGGCAGCCACGCTCGCAAGATCGCGCCGGAGTGCGCGGCGTTGCTCGGGCGACAGCGGCGGATCGTCGGCAGCGTCGATACCGCCAGAGAGGTTTCCATACATTGATTGCTACACCAGTATGCGAGGCGAGGTTAAAAAAGCGCTGGTCACCGACCAGTTTTGCTGACGGTCACTACGATCCCGATCACAGGAGCGGTTCACTCCGCCCGTACGCCGCGACGACGACCGCCGCGGCGTGCTCGTCGGGGTCGGGATCGGCCGTCTCGAGCTGGATCTGTGGCTCGTCGTCGAACTCCCACTCGCGGAGGTCACGCCCGGCAGAGATCCCCTCACGGATAGCTGCCTCGACGCCGTCACAGTCGGTGCCCGAGACCTCATAGAAGATGCCGCGACCCGACTCGCTGCGGAGCCACCCCACCCCGGCGACGGCGGGCTCGTCGCTGCCTGGTTCGACGATCTCGTGGCTCTGGACGACGTGCAGCCCCTCGCCGGCGGGCCCGAGGTCCGGTGCAGTCTCGACGCGTTCGATCGGCGCGTCGGCGGGGATGACCGACGATAGAGAGATCAGATTGTAGTTGTGGACGTTCGCCGCCGCAAGCGCGGCGTCGTAGGCGGACAACGCCGTCGGCGCGGTGGCGTGGCCCCAGGCGACCCGAATGACGCTCATAGTCGAACATCGATCACTGCGACAAGAAGGCGTTTCGTTTTCCTTGTGTCGAGCGTCGTCGTTGGGTGGGCACGTGTCACCGCTCCAGAGGCCACGTCTGTCGACCTCACCGGCCGTGTTTGGTCACGCAGGTCGCCAACCCTTTCAACTCGACCGGCTCGGAGTTGTCCGGCGAGTAGACGACCATCTGGCCTTTCTCCATATAGGGCACCTTCGATTCCAGATTCGAGGGGATGTTCACCGCTGAGATAGCGTCCTCGTCACCGAGGTTGAGGACGACGGTCGTGTTGATCTGCTTGAAGACGGGATCGGCGATGTCCTGGGGGTCCTGGGTGATCAGGAAGAGCCCGAGCCGTTCCTTGCGGCCCTGTTTTGCGGCGTCGGTGAACTTGCCGATGACCTTCCGAGCCTGGACAGTGTCGGCGTCGGTCAGGAAGTTATGGGCCTCATCCATACCCAGGATCAGGGGTGTCTCCTCGATCCGGTCGAAGGTCGGGTCATTCGAGAGTTTCTCGTCGACCAACAGTGAGGCGAGCGCGAGTACGACCGTCTCGGTCGCCCGTGAGTCGTTGATGTGGTAGGTCGGGACGACCGTCAGCCCGCCGGGGCGGACGAACTCGCCGACGAGGTCGGTGATCGGGCGGGCGTCCTGATCGAAGACGCCACCGAACCCGAGTGCGCGCCGCCGGACGGCGTCGAAGGTCGCTTCGTGGACTTTCCCGGACTCGTCGAGTTCCTCACGGAGGGCCGGGTCGTCGAGGAAGGTCGTGAACTGCTCGTAGGTCCCGTTTCGGCCGTACTCGTTTTTGAACCGGGGTAGCAGAACGTTCACCAGCGCGCCGTACTGGTTGTCGTTGAGCCCGCTGGAGGCGATCAACCAGGGGTTGTCATAGACCATCGAGAAGGGAATGGTAAAGGGGACCTGCTCGGCGCGGTGATGGTCGGCGGCGTAGCTCGCACCCTCGACATCGGGGACGAACGCGACGGTGTCCTCAACGCCCCCGTAGGCGACGCCCTGGCGCTCACACCGTCGTTTGAACGCCTCGGGCAGTTCGCCGTCGTCGTGCATCTGGGCGTACTCGTCTTGTGGGTCGAAGACCACGAGCGCGGGTGAGACTGTCCGGTCGCTTCCGGATTCGACCGGATAGGCGCGTTCCTCGTCGAGGTACTGCCGGAGGACGTTCTTCGCGCCGTGAGTCTTGCCCGAGCCGGTCCCGCCGGCGATCAGGGTGTGTCGGAACACGAGCGGGTCGCCGTCGGCGTAGTCGTCCTTCAGCCGGTAGTCGATCGTCGGCGGCTGGGCCGCGGTCTCGACGCGCTCGCCACCGACCGAGAGATGGCCGAGGAAGACCCCCTCGGCGGGGATCTTCAGGCCGGTCTTGATCTCGGTCGGGTCGTCAGCCTGTCGGACGACCGTCTCGGGTTTGGGGACGCGGTCGGTCATTCGCCGCTTGAGGTCGCCGTCCTCCGAATAGAGGACGGCGACGGGCTCCAGGGTGGCCATAAATTTGAAGTCCTGCTCGTCGATCTCGCGGGAGGCCATCGCGCGCTGGGCGTGGATCTCGGTGGCGTCGTCCGCTCGGAACTCCGGAGCGTACTCCAAGGCGGTGATCCGACAGAAGAGTCGTTCCCCATCGGGATAGGGCACAAGCAGGTACTTGCCGATCCGGACGGCCGAGCGATTCGAGACAGTGATGTACGCCCGCAGACGGGTGTCGTCCTCGTCTTCGCTGATCGTCAGTCCGTCCGCAGCCGAGAGGACGCCGATCCCGTGCTCGGCGCTGACGGGATCGACGTCGACCTCCTGGAAATCGTCGGTCCGGTCGGCGTCCGCAGGAGCGTTCACGGCACTCTCGTCGTCGGCAGAGCCGTCTTCGTCGCCGTCGAATTCGGTGAAATCCCCG
>JBEQBN010000202.1:0-3706 GCA_041639775.1 Halapricum sp. | reverse complement strand
GATGACCCATACAGTGACTGGCGAGTCGGATTACGTCCCGCTGGCGCTGACGGCCAACCGTGCCGGTCGAGCCATCGGTCAGACGGTCACCGGAACGGCGACGCCGATCGGTGAGATCGCCGGGACGGCCGTCGTCAAGGCCTTCGATCTTGCAGCCGCCCGAACCGGGGTCACCGACGAACAGCGGGCCAAAGAGGCCGGGTTCGACCCTGTGTCAGTAACGATCAACGCCGCGTCGCGAGCCCACTACTACCCGGGTGGCGACAAACTGGAACTGACGATGGTCGCCGACCGCGAGACTGAGCGGGTACTGGGCGCGAGCATCGTTGGCCAGGAGGGCGTCGCAAAGCGGATCGACACTGTCGCGACGGCGCTACACGAAGGAATGACTGTCGAGGACGTCGAGTATCTCGATTTGGCCTACGCGCCGCCCTTTAGCCCGACCTGGGACCCGGTGTTGACGACGGCGAAGGTGCTGAACGGGAAACTGAAATAGTCACCGTATCCGATGTCCGGGTGGCGGCCCGTCTGACACAGTGGTGACTGCTATTTGCCCGTTAGTGAATGTGGGGTGACAGGTGAGAAAAACTATTTGGCGCCACACGCTGTCATTAATAATGAACTATGAAGAAACTGATCAACGATCCGGAAGACGTCGTAGACGAGATGCTCGACGGGATGGAAGCGGCTTATCCTGATCGACTGCGCCGACTTGAGGGGACGAACGTGATGGTACGAGCGGATGCACCGGTCGATGGGAAAGTCGCGGTTGTCAGTGGTGGCGGTTCGGGCCACGAACCGACACACGCGGGCTACATCGGTGACGGAATGCTCGACGGTGCGGCTGCGGGTGAAGTGTTCACGTCGCCGACGGCTGATGAGTTGAGCGAGATGCTCCAGGCGACTGACTCGGGCGAGGGTGTCCTCTGTGTGGTCAAAAACTACGAGGGCGACGTGATGAACTTCGAGACGGCCGCCGAGATGGCCGAGATGGAGGGCGTCGAGGACGTCGAACAGGTCGTCGTCAACGACGACGTCGCCGTCGAGGACTCGTTGTACACGTCCGGCCGGCGCGGCGTCGCCGGGACAATCCTCGTTCATAAGGTCGCGGGTGCGGCCGCCCACCGCGGTGAGGATCTCGAGGAGGTCGCACGACTCGCCGAGAAGATGATCGACAACGTCCGGACGATGGGGACGGCCCTGACCTCTTGTGTCACACCCGAGAAAGGCGAGCCGACCTTTGATTTGGGCGACGACGAGATCGAACTGGGCATCGGGATCCACGGCGAACCCGGAACCGAACGGGTCGATATGATGCCCGCCGACGAGATCGCCGAGGAGTTGACCGGTGCGGTGCTTGCGGACCTCGATCCCGACGAGGGTGATGAGGTCGTCACGATCGTCAACGGGATGGGCGGGACGCCGCTGATGGAACTGTTCGTGCTCAACCGGAAGGTTCAGGAACTGATGGACGAGCACGGCCTGGAGGTCTGGGACCCGATGGTCGGCGACTATATGACCTCCCTGGATATGATGGGCGCGTCGATCACGGTCGCGACCGTCGATGACGAACTCAAGGAGTTGCTAGCCTACGAAACCGATACCCCGGCACTCAAGCGCTGACCGGCGTCGAACCGCGCACCGTTCTCGACCAACTCGCTATTTTTCGCCCTACTGACGAATACGGACGATCCCGCGTTTGAACACCCGCTGGTTCGGGATGATATGCTCGACGTCGTCGCTCTCGACGTGCGTGACGAAGACGTTGATCTCTTGGACGATGCCGCGTGTCCCGTCGATCTCTACTTCGTCGCCGATCCCGTATGGCTGAGAGAGCAACAGGTAGATACCGGCGGCACCAGCGGCAAGCAAGTCCTTGAACGCGAGCCCACCGAGAAAGACCAGTCCGAACGCGTAGACCCCCAACAAGACGAGCAGGGCGGCCGTGGTCACGCCCAGTTGTCCGAGCGCGATGAGCGCAGCGATGTAGAAGATACTGTACTTGACCAGTTCCGGAATGAGTGACACTTCGGGGAGCTTGATACTCTTGAGTCGGTCGCTGACGACGAGCTTCGCTTTATCGCCGACGACGAGCCCGAGAATGACCGCCAACGCGGCGACGAACAGCCGTGGGAGCAGTGTGGTAAATCGAACCCAGAAGAACTCGGTATCAACTAACCGGGCGACGTTCAACGCGAGAATGACACTGAGAAGATACACGGCCAACGCCGCCAGTTGCGAGAGGATTCCGACCGTCGAGAGCCCGAGATTGTTGACCGTCCGCTCGAATACGGTCCCTTCAACGGCGTCAGCAACACCCTGTCGGCGCAGGAAATCCTTCGTGGCGCGCCAAACGAGATAGCCGGTCACAGCACCGATGAATAGTGTCAGCACTGCAACGGCGACTGCTCCCTGTTCCGAGAAGAGTGCCCTAATCAGTGCCGGGAGATCGGCCTGCGGGACCTTCATCAGTAGTCCTCCGGATCAAGCTCCAAGATCAGCTCACCGCTTTTGAATGCCCGGACGAGTCCGTCGCTTTCGCTGAGGACGATCGCGATGGCGTTCGTGTC
This sequence comes from Halapricum sp., assembly GCA_041639775.1. GTDB lineage: Archaea > Halobacteriota > Halobacteria > Halobacteriales > Haloarculaceae > Halapricum. The sequence continues at coordinate 1,136 of JBEQBN010000202.1, read as the reverse complement.
CCGGGTGATCGCTCCGGCGGCCATATGTCGAGCTCCGAGCCCCTTGGGGATGTCCACGCCTTCGGCAGACGGTTCGAGATACCGGTAGGCAGAGACTATCTTTCCCGAATCCGAGATCACGAACGCGCCGTCGAGTCGGGAGAACTCCTTGAGCATCACGTTGACAATCGGGTCACCGACGTGGACGTGCGATTTCTCAAAGGGATTGTAACTGAGCGGCCGGGACTTGTTCATCACTTTCCCCGCGTCGCCGACGACGAACAGTGCCCCGACCGGCTTGCCCTTCTGACCCTTCTTGCCGAGTTCGACCGCAACTTCGAGGACATCACGCGCTACCGAGGGGTCGGCCCGCGAGTTCGCAAACAGGTCATAGACGCCTGAATCGGAGAAGGCGCCCGCACGGACACGCATCACCGTATCTATGTCGTCGCCGAAGCTCCCCAGCACGCACAACAGCTCCATCTCTTCGTCGAGTTCGTCCTGTCCGAGCGCCCCCTCGACGCCAAACCGGATCCGTTCGGTGGGGTCTTGAAAGTCCAGTGGCAGCTCAACGAACGCACTGGCGTCGACAGTGTTCTCGCGCCCGATTACCACCACTGGTCCGTCCGTGTCAGCGAACGTGTCGTACAGCGACGAACTCGGCGAGAACAGACAGATCCCCTCAACGTCGTCCGCGAACTCATCAAGGAAGGTCCCGACAGCAGTCATTGTCTTATAAACTCAGCCGACAGAAAAAAGGATTTCGGCGGCGTCTGACATTCGTTCGCTATAATAGCGCTACTAATCCGAAATTACTCTCTCTGAAATTATAGCCGTAGCTAACCGTCACTGATCGGCACGATAACTGTCAGTATTCTGTATTACACCTTGTGAAGGATTGTCGAATATTCCGTGAAGCCGTCGAAATCTGGTAAGATAGATGGAATACGATTGTTTAGTTCTGTTTGTTGTAGGTTGTCATTCGCGCCGCCAATGAGGTAAGTATTTCCGGGGGCACCCCAAACTTTCGATGATACGATGGGTAACCTAGAAACGCTGTTTTCACCGGAACGTGTGGCCGTGATCGGTGCGACAGAAAGTGACGGGGCCGTCGGACGCTCCGTGATGGAGAACCTTCTGGATGGATACGAAGGCGA
>JBEQBN010000201.1:0-3710 GCA_041639775.1 Halapricum sp. | reverse complement strand
GTGCGCTCGTTGTCTTCGGCGCGGTATTCTCGACGTTGACGGCACTGAACGCCGTCGTGATCGCCTCCTCGCGAGTGGCGTTCTCGATGGGGCGAGCGGGACAGTTGCTCCCTTCGATCGGTCGCATCCACCATCGCTTCGGGACCCCGTTCGTCGCGATCGTCGCCAGTGCCGTCGTCATGCTCGGTTCAGTCGCGCTCCCGACCGAAAGCGCGGGCAATATGTCGAGTCTGTTCTTTCTGCTGTCGTTTATCGTCGTCAACGGTTCGGTGATCAAACTCCGCCGGGAGCGACCGGCGATGAACCGGCCCTACGAGATACCGTACTATCCGGTCCCGCCGCTCCTCGGGATCGCACTCAACACGTTGCTCGCCGGTGTGCTCGTGTTCTATCTGGTCCGGACGGACCCGCTGGCGCTGGCACTGAGCGTCGCATGGCTCGCGCTTGGCGGCGTCGCCTACGTCGGCCTGAATCAGTACCGGACTGCCGCTTAACTCCTGCGGGCCCGCTAGTCTCGCTCGACGTATCGCGCGGCGACCAGCGGAGCGACGAGCAGCGTCAGAGGCACGAGCACCCAGATCCGGCCGGCCAGCACGTCGTAGTCGGCCAGCAGGACGGCCCAGGATTTGCCCACGACGTAGCGGCCAAAGCCAAACTCGAACGCGAGCGTCAGGATCGTCCAGAGGCCGCCGACGGCAAGCAGCGCCCGTCGGTCGGCCTCCCGGGCGAACCGCTCGACGTACAGTACTGCGACGATCGCGACCGCGGCCGTGAGCAAAAGTGTGCTGAGGACGTGTGCCCCCGCGTCACCGAGCGAGGGGGCCAGCACCGCCTCGCGGAAGATTCCGTTGAGCACTGCGAGGACGGCCAGTCCGGCCCAGACGCCCAACGCCGGCCCGAGCAGGCGACGCCACGAGGATCGGATCTGTGTGTTGACCTGTGATGTGGGCACTTCCATACGATGACAGACTCATCCGGTCGATATGAAACCGGATTGAACCGTGTCAGCAGATATCTCGATCCGGACCGAAGCGCGTCCGGGGTCGACAGGGACCGAACGTGTCTTTTCGGTCCCCGGCCAAGCGCGGGTATGCACGCGTTTCGGATCGCCTACGACGGCCGTCCGTTCCACGGGTTCCAGCGCCAGCCCGACGTGTCGACGGTGGGCGACACGCTGCTGTCCGCGCTTCGCGAGCTGGACGTCCCGCTCGAGGGCGACACGCCGCCAGGGTACGCCGCGGCGGGCCGGACTGACGCCGGCGTCTCGGCGCTCGCCCAGACGGTCGCCTTCGAGGCCCCGGAGTGGCTCTCTCCGGCGGCGTTCAACAGCGCACTCCCTGCGGATGTCCGCGCGTGGGCACACGCCGACGCTCCGAACGACTTTCACGCCACCCACGACGCGACAGAGCGGGGGTACACCTATCATCTCTATGCGCCTGGGGTCGATCGCTCGCGAGCGCGTGACGGAGCACGACTGCTCGCCGGCGAACACGACTTTCACAACCTCACGCCGGACGAGACCGGAACCGTCCGGGAGCTCACAATCGAGGTCGAGCGCGACGGGCCGTTTCTCGTCTGTCGGTTCCGGGCTGGGGGGTTCGCACGGCAGCTCGTCCGGCGACTCGTGACGCTACTCGAGGCGTTTGCCCGCGGCGAGGCCGATCGCGACCGGATCGAGCGCGTGCTCGGCCCCGAACCCCTCCCTGGACCCGACGGGGTCGGTCCCGCGCCGCCGGAGCCGCTGGTGTTGACCGACGTCGACTATCCCGAACTGAGCTTTCAGCCCGACGAGAACGGGACGGCGAGCGCTCGCGAGATCTTCGGACAGCGCCACCGGGAGCTGCGCTCGCAGGCCGAGGTCGCGAGGTCGATCCACCAACGGCTCCCGACAGATCCCGACTGACCGACTACTGCAGCCGAGAGGTACAAACCGCTCCAGGCCCGAGAGGAGGCCGATGGATCGATCACAACTCGTGACGGGAGGCCTGCTCCTGGCCGCGGTCGTTCTCGTCCCCGGGATCTCCAACTACGCGCTGACCCAGCTCGGGTACGGGACGCTCGGCACGGCGATCTGGTACGGCGGGTACGGGATCGGCGTCGTCCTCGTCTGGGCGCTGTGGCTCCGCCCGCTGGACATCTCCGGCCCGAACGACCGCGACTATCCCGGGGAGTGATGGACGAGCGCGTCCTGTCTCCACTATGGGATCCGAGACAGTCCGCCTCTGGCTGGTCGAGCGTACCTATTCTGACGACGAGCAGAACCTGATCATCCTCGTCTACGCGACGACCGACGGCCGTCGGTACTTCCGCAAGGAGCGGGCGCTGACCAGCTTCACCGGCGCCGAGCGCGAGACGACGGCGGCGATCGAGGAGCACCCGGACAACCTCGGAACCGTCGAGCCGGGCGATCGACAGCGCTACGCCGCCGAAGCCGGCCGGATGGCCTCGAAACACGACCCGGACGACAGCGTCTGACGCTCGGTGGACGATCGCAGGGACGGCTCCGGCCAGCACACAGTTTGCAGGGACCGGAACGGACTTTTCTACGAAGGCCACAGTTCGAGTAATGGCAGAGCGCGGTATCTCGCGGCGTTCGTTCGCGAAGGCGGCTGTGGCGATCGGTGGTGCAAGCGCGCTGGCGGCGTGTCTGGATCGCGGTGACACCGAGCCGATCCCCTCGGGTCCGGACGACCTCTCGGCGCTCCCACGTCGCCAGCACGCCTGGAACGAGTCGCTACCGACCGACGAACACGGCAACGTCCGGACGCCCTATCACCACCTGCTGCTGTATTACGACTACGGCAGCGCTGAGACGACGGCCGGGGCGACACCTACCGATGACGATCGGAACGCCGTCGAGAATACCCTTCGGAGCCTGGAGCGGGCATACGAGCACTCCAACGACGGGCTGTTGTTCACGGTCGGCTACTCCCGGCGGTACTTCGAGCGCTACGAGGCCGCGCTGCCCGAGAGCGTCGATCTGCCGCGACCGGACGCGCTCGCGCCCTTCGAGGACCCCGAACGCGACGAGTTCGACGTCGTAGTCCATCTCGCGAGCGACCGTGCTGACGCCCTCCTGGAAGCCGAAGAGGCGCTTCGGGGCAACCGCGAGACGGCGAACGGCGAGGAGATGGCCGCCGCGCTCGATGACGTGCTGCGGTTTCGCGACCGCCGGACGGGCTTCATCGGCGAAGGAATGCCGGCCGAACGCGACGACGTCGACGGCGTGCCGGACGGGGCAGTGCCCGAGGACGCACCGATGTATATGGGTTTCAAGTCCGGGTTCCGTGCCAACCAGGCCACCGAACAGCGGGTGACGATCGGATCGGGTCCCTTCGAGGGCGGGACCACCCAGCACGTCTCGAAGATTCAGCTCCACCTCGATCAGTGGTACGAGCAGGACAGCCGCTCCCAGCGCGTGAGCAAGATGTTCTGTCCGGCCCACGCCCAGGAGGACCGGGTCGAGGGCGCGGGACAGAACCTCGGCGACGCCAGCGGCGCCAGCGCCTGTCCGGCCCACGCGACCGACGCCCGCGAGAACGGCGTCGTCGGACACGCCCAGAAGAACACCGCTGCCCGCGAAGACGGGGCTCCGATTATGTTACGCCGGGACTTCGATTCGACAGATGACGAGGCAGCCGGATTGCATTTTCTAGCCCTACAGCGCGAGATCGGGGATTTCGTCGAGACCCGCGAGGCGATGAACGGCA
>JBEQBN010000200.1:0-3713 GCA_041639775.1 Halapricum sp. | reverse complement strand
GCCGAACGTGACGGCCGTGACGACCGCACCACCGCCCATCACGAACAACAGGCCGAAGTCCTCGAACTGGAGAAAATCGAGTACGACTTCCGGACGTGCCATCTGACTCAAGCCGAGGCCGAACCCGAAGACTAGCCCACCGACCAGGACAACCCCGTGGAACAGCGGCGAACGCTCGCTCACGGCGACACCCCCAGTGCAGCAACGAGCTGTGCCGTCCCGATCGCGAACGCCAGGAACGTCGCAACGTTGACGAAGGAGGTGTTCGACCCCGAGCCGACACCACAGACGCCGTGGCCGGAAGTACAGCCCTTGCCGATACGTGTCCCGATCCCGACTAAGACGCCGCCGACGAACAGCCGCCAGAGCTGTACGTCAGTCGTCCAGCCACCAGGCCCGAGCGTCAGTGCATACATCGCCGCTCCGGCAACGATCCCGATCGCAAAGACGACTCGCCAGTCTCGGGAAGCTAGGTACTTCGGCTGATTGAACTGTGGGACATTCGAGACGTACGACCACGTCGACTCCAGGAATGTGCTCGCCCCGGCGATGATGCCAGTACCCGCGTAGATGATCGTGACGCCGAGCCCGATGAGCAGTCCACCGGCTGCATAGTGGCTGACACCGTTCGGGAACAGTGTCTCGACAGTGATCTGGAGCGGTTCAATCGTCATCTGCGTCGCCCGTGTCGGCCTCAGGTTCGTCCGCCTGCCCGTCCTGATCGTCGAGCAGCCGCTCCAGTCCCGGCGGCCCGACGATGCTGACGTCCCCGTCCTCATCAAGCACGAATGGCTTGGTCATATTCGTCTATACGTATCCTTCGGCGCTACTAAAACATTTGGTTAGTAATGTGCACTTGTGGCAATATTATGGGTGAGCGCAGGTTATATACGACCCCTCTCTAGGGTTTAAAGACCCCAAACTAGCTGGTAGTCTATTCTAAATAGATACCTACGATTTCGAAGAGCTTCGTCCAGACTTGGCGGAATACCTGAGATAGTATTGTAAAAGTATTACAATATAGCTGTCCGCGGTTCGCGACATCAGCGTTACAGCCGCTGCTCCTCGCGGAGTTGCTCGGAGTAAAACGGTGGGGCTGGGATTTGAACCGAAGCCAGACGTGCTCACTCCGCTGTGCGCGACTGGCAGGGTTCAAATCCTAGTTACAGCCGCTGCTCCTCGCGGAGTTGCTCGGAGTAAAACGGTGGGGCTGGGATTTGAACCCAGGAGGCTTAACGCCACCTGCTTTCAAGGCAGGCGCAATAGGCCGCTCTGCCACCCCACCGCGACGTTTCAGACGGTCCCCGTCACGTCGCGCGATTTCGACGCTCTCTGCGGCAAGCCGAATGCAACCGATACGCTCGACCGTTTCTCGATCGAATCGCACTGAAACTGTCGAAATCACCCTTGGGAGGGGACTATGAGATGAGACGACCCCGAGAAAGTTGAAGGTATCGTTCTTGTTCCCGGCCTGTCGTGTGATCACCGCAACAAGCGCCACCGAGTCGCCGACAGGACCCCTTGACGGAAACTCTGGAGTAGCTTGCACGAACCACGCGCTTGAGGGCCACACACACTACACTGCACGGACGGTACTGGTGTCATCGACTAGTTCATACGGAATTCTCGTCTCTCGGCAAGCCCACGTCCGACAGATCTGTCCGCATCTGGACCATCCTGACTGGGAAACGTTGTCCTTAAGAGTACAACGACGGACAGAGAAACTATGAGTGACGATTCCGAGGCCGCGGAGGCCGACAACGTCGAAGAAGAGACGGCCGATGAAGAGCCTGCTGGACTTCAGAACGGTGACTTCATCGAACTCGATTACACTGCCTGGACGGTCGAAGGCGATCAGCTCGTCGACACGACAGACCCGGAAGTCGCAGACGAAGAGGGTGTCGGTGAAGAGCAGGAGTTCGGTCCACGGACGATCGTACTCGGGCAGGGTCACATCTTCGAGACCGTTGAAGACGATATTATCGGTGCGGATATCGGTGACAGTGGCTCCGTCGTCGTTCCCGCGTCCGAGGCCTTCGGCGAATACGACGAAGACGAGGTCAGGACCGTCAGCGCCAACAAAATCCCTGAAGACGACCGCTACCCCGGCGCACACGTCGATGTGGACGGCGAACACGGCCACGTTGAGACGATCATCGGCGGCCGCGCACGAGTCGACTTCAACCACCCGCTTGCGGGCGAAGACATCGAGTACAATTACGAGATCCTCCGGGAAATCGATGACCGCGAGGAGAAAGCCCAGGGCCTCATCCAGATGTTCCTCGATATGGAACTGGATGTCTGGTTCGAGACCGAGACTGTCGAGGAAGAACAGCTCGTCGAGCCCGACGAGGACGATCTCGAGGCAGACGAGGAGCCCGAACCCGAGACCGAGACCGTTGAAGTCGAGGAGGAGACGCTGTACATCGAGGCGACCCCGCAGTTGACGATGAACCAGCAGTGGATGATGGGCAAACAGCAGATCGCCCAGGAACTCACCCAGCAACTCGGCGTCGACCGGATCATCGTCCAAGAGGAGATCGGCGGTGGCGGTATGATGGGCGGTATGGGCGGTATGATGGGCGGTGCCGGCGGTGACGTCGATGTCGATCTCGAACAGGCCGTCGAGGATATGGATCTGGAGGACGCCGACGTCGACGCCGACGAGATTGTCGACGAACTCGAAGACGCCGACGAGTAACTGAACAGCGAATCCGGCTCGAAACTGGTTTTTCGACCCCCGTTGCCGGGACACCGAAATCGACAGAACCCTCCCTGTCAGCATCGACACCAGAAGAGCGTCCCTATGCGTTCTGACACAGGATTGCCGCGAGACTGTGGGCCTACGGCAACCCGTGGAGGAAAAAGTGGTATTGCCGTTCGACCCAACGAACGACTATGGCAACCTACAAGCGATCGGTCCGAGTCGAGGCGCCGTTCGGGACGGTCTGGGAGTTTCACGCGACTGGCGACGGTCTCGTCGCGCTCACGCCGGAGTGGATGCACCTGCAGATTGAGGACGAACGCGGCCCCGACGGCGAGTCCGACCCGGATACTCTCAAAGCAGGATCGACAGTGGTCTCGACGATACAGCCGTTCGGTGTCGGGCCGCGCCAGCGGTGGGTCTCCAAGATTGTCGCCCGCGAGAGCAAGGACGATTATGCAATGTTCCGCGACGAGATGGCCGAGGGACCGTTCCCCCACTGGGTCCACACGCACTCGTTTTACCGCGACGGGTCAGCGACGATCGTTCGAGATTTCGTCGAGTATGAGCTGCCCGGCGGTCCTATCGGTCGCATTGGAAGCCCGCTTGGTTGGGTCGGACTCGAACCGATGTTTCGCTACCGTCACCGCAAGACGAGAGAACTACTCGAACCATAGCGAAATAATAAACGGATCGGCGGCCGAGACCAGACTGTGGACAGCGACACCCCCACCGTTGCGCCGCTGGCTGCGCTCGCGCTCGCAGTCGTCGCAGTCAGTACCAGCGCGATCTTGATCCGCTGGAGTCGCGCACCCTCCTCAGTCGCTGCGTTCTATCGCGTATTGTTCACGACGCTGTTGCTCGCACCCGTCGCTGTCGTCCGCTATCGCGAGGCGTTTGCGCGCCTCAGCACGCGAGACTGGTTGGTCGCCGCCTCGTCCGGACTCGCGTTGGCAGCACACTTTGCGGCCTGGTTCGAGAGCCTCGAGTGGACCAGCGTTGCCGCCTC
>JBEQBN010000199.1:0-3723 GCA_041639775.1 Halapricum sp. | reverse complement strand
TCCCACTCGCGTTCGAAGACGCTCGTCCCGTAGTCGATACGGCGACCGGCCGCCTGGATCGCGCGGAGATAGGCGGTGCCGAGCCGGCTCATTCCCGGTTCTGTCACGCTCGCTGTTCGTCCCGGTCGGACAAAACGACATCGACCGGATTGCCCGCACGTCCGGGACTGTGCGCCCCCGCCGGGAGGCATTTGTACGTGCCGGCCGGGGTACGTCTATGGACTGTCTGTTCGTGGGGGCAGGAGCGATCGCGTCCGAGTATGCGGCCGGCCTGTCCTCGACTGCGCTCTCGCTGGCCGGCGTCTGTGATCTCGACGGTGAACGGGCTGCGGCGCTGGCAAGCGAACACGATTGTCCGTCGTTCACCGACCTGGAGACGGCACTGGCACGCGTCGACGCGCCACTGGTCGTGAACCTGACGAGCCACGCTGCCCACGCCGAGGTGACCCGGATGGCGCTGGCGGCGGATCGACACGTCTACTCACAGAAACCGCTCGCACTGGACGCCGACGTCGCCGGTGAACTGCTGGCGATGGCACGTGAGCGCGACCTCGCGCTGGGCGTCGCACCGGAGAACCCGGACGGGCCGTCACAGCGGCGCGCAGCGCGAGTGCTTGCTGACGGTCGTCCGGGCACCGTCCGGCTTGGCTACGCCCACGCACACGTCGGTCGCGTGACCGATTGGCACGACCGCCCGGACTCGTTTCTGGCGATCGGGCCGCTGTACGACGGCGCGGTCTACCCGCTGACGCTGCTCGTCTCGTGGTTCGGGCCCGTCGAAACGGTGCGCATCGCCGACGCGCTGGACAGCTGGCCCGACCGTGCGTCGCGTCGACCGTCCGCGCCGACCCACGTCGAGGCGACGCTGTCCTTCCGGTCGGGGCCGATCGTCCGCCTGACGGCCAGCTTCTATGCGCCCCACCGGAGTCGAGAGTTCTACGGACTCGAACTCCACGGCGACGACGGATCGCTGTACCTGCAGGGCACCGGTGCGATGAAGACTGCCGTCGATCACGTCCAGTTCGGTCGTGTCGGTCGTGAATACACTCCAGTGCCGCCGCAATCGCCGACGTCACCAGTCGAGTACACCGACGCCATCGAGCGCCTCGCCGAGAGCATCGCCGACGGGACGCCTGCCCGAGCGGGCGGACGGCGTGGCGCACACGTCGTGGCCGTCTGCAACGCTATCGAGGACGCCGCCGACGGCGGTGGGCCGGTCGACGTGCCGGACTACGGGACGACGCGGGATCGGCTTCCCGGGATGAGTGTTCGACCCGATGACACCGACGGACACGCAAACGGCCGAAACGGGATACGGCTGCCATCGATCGGGTTCGGTTGCTCGCGGTACCGCGACGGCGAGTACGTCGAGCGACGGGATTCGATCGCGACGGCGCTGGACGCGGGCTATCGACTCCTCGACAGCGCCGAACTCTACGGGAACGAACACCGGATCGGCGAGCTGCTGGCCGCTCCGGGGTCGCCAAACCGAAAGGCCGTATTCGTCCTCGGGAAGGTCTGGCGGACGAACCACCGCCGCGAACATATGCTCGAAGCCGCCGCGGGGAGCCTCGAGGAACTCGGTATCGACGCCTTCGACAGTTACGGGTTGCACTGGCCCGACGCCTGGGCCCACCGCGGTCCGCTGGAGCGGCTGGCCGACCAGCCCATCGAGACACAGGAGGCGCTGACGTTCCCCGAAGGTGACGACGGCGACATCGAGACCGCCGACGTCTCGCTCGAAACGGCCTGGGACAACCTCGAAGCGGTGTACGACAAGGGGCTGACACGCACGCTTGCCGTCTCGAACGTCTCGCGGTCCGAACTGGAGACGATACTCGAGGCCGGGCGCGTTCGCCCGGCGATCGTCCAGATCGAACGCCATCCGTACCTGCCCCGGAACGACCTCGTCTCGTTCTGTCACGACGAGGGGATCCGCGTCGTCGCACACGCCCCGCTGTCCGCGCCCGGACTACTCGAAGAGCCGGTACTCGAAGAGATCAGCAAATCGCACGACCTCTCGCCGGCCGGGGTCGTCCTCGCGTGGAACGTCACCCGAGGAGTCGTCCCGATCCCGTCGAGTACGACGGACACACATATCGTCTCGAATCTGGCCGCGGCCACGCAACGACTCTCCCCCGAAGAGATCAAGCGTATCGACTCGCTTCGGCAACCCGATTTCGAGCGATAGAACGGCCAAGCCCCCGACTGTCGAGATCCGTTGCGGTAAGTGCGACCGCCGACACCACGGTTATGTATACGCTAGAGAATTATGTGATATGGCAACAACTAAGACAGGCGGGGTTACACTCCAGACGGAGTCGCTCGGCGCGCTCCACTGGGTGGGGATCATCGCGGCGCTGGTGAGTGGCGCGATCCATCTACTGCTCGGCGTCAGGATGTTCCCGTCCGGAATGGGGATCAGTTTCATCCTCGCGGGGCTGGGCTTTCTGGGTGCGATCGTGCTCGTCCTGGTCGCGTACCGCCGTCGGACGGTGTACGCTGTCGGAATCCCGTTCGTGCTCGTTCAGATCGTCCTGTGGTACGTCGTCAATTTCGCGAACGGGTCGAAAGCCTTCCCCGGTGATATCGGGACGTTCGGCGCGATCGACAAGGTCGCCCAGATCGTCTTGCTCGCTGTCCTGATCGCGCTCCTGCGATCGTAAATCGCGGGTCACACGTTTAGGTGTCTCCGGCCCGAACTGACCGACGACACTTCGTATGGGACTGCCAGCCCCGACTCGGTCGACTCGAACGCCTCCGAGCGAGCGCCACCCGAGACACCGCAGCGACCGGTGGGACCGATGACCGAGCGACGGGCCGAGCCGTCCCTCTCAGTCGGGACGCAAGTAGCGTTCCCCCTGGTGGGTGCGCTCGCGCTCGCGGTCGTCCTTCGAGGGTTGTATCCGCCCGGATGGGTCGACGCACAGATCCTCGATCCGGCACTGGTCGCCGGTCTCTGTCTGGCTGGCCTGTTGTGGTACGTCAGCGCCCGTCTTGTCCCGTCTCGAACGACCGGCCGGCCGCTGGGCAGACTGTTCGGGCTGGCGAACACACTGACGCTGCTACGGGGCGCGCTGTATGCGATCGTTGCCGGCTTCGTCGTCGTCCCACCCGATACTCGTCTCGCGTGGGTGCCGGCACTGGCTTACGGGAGCGGGATCGTGCTGGACAAACTCGATGGGACGGTCGCACGGACCGTCGGCCAGGAGACCGTACTCGGGGAGCGACTGGATATGGCGTTCGACACGTTCGGGTTCGTCGCCGCGCCGCTGGTCGCCGTCGTGTGGGGGCAACTCCCGGTCTGGTACCTCTCGCTTTCGGCGGCCAGATACGTCTACCGTGGCGGCCTGGGCTGGCGACGACGCCGGGGGCGGCCGCTGTACGACCCCCCCGACAGCGACCTCGGCAAGTACCTGGCCGGCGTGCAGATGGTCTTTCTCACCACCGCCCTCACACCGGCTGTACCGACCGCGCTTGTCTGGACCGCCGCGCCGTTCGTCCTCGCGCCCTCGCTGGGGGTGTTCGCTCGGGACTTTCTGGTCGTCACCGGCCGACTCTCCGACGGCGAGCGATAGCGACGCGCCACTCTGAAACAGCCAGAGGTTCCATATGGCCCCGGCAAGTACTGAAAACAGACGTATGGAACAACTGCTTGAGGAAGGTATCGAGGCCGTCCAGTGGCTCGACGCGCAGGTAGTCGAACTCGTTGTCGATCTACGG
>JBEQBN010000198.1:0-3757 GCA_041639775.1 Halapricum sp. | reverse complement strand
CCACGACTCCCGAGACCCCGCGACCGACGACATGATGACCGACCTGATCACGCGTGCCGAGCGGGTCGGTTCGTCGAGCGATTCGCTGGCCGGTGCCTTCCTGGTCACCGAGAGCTTCTTCGAACCGCCGGCACTGGAGACGGCAGAAGAAGCGACCTCCAGCGGCCTACTGAGTCGTGACAAACGCAAGAGCTTCGTCAATCTCTCTCGCAAGGACGGCTACCACCTCTGTCTTGTCGAAGCGAGAAATCAGGAGTTCCACCTCGCCGTCCCGGAACTGTAGTTCGAGGCGGTCCCCGAAGCGTTCTTCGGCGTCGTCGATCCCCACTCGCGGAGCGTCTCAGCCTTCGATCTCTGCGGCGTCTTCGATCTTCATGCCTTCGAGTTTGTCGATGATCTCGTCGACTTTGTCGTCCAGGTCGTCGACGAACTCGGAGGTCTGTTCGGTCGTGATCGCACCCTGGCTCGACGGCTCGATGAGGTTCTCCTCCTCGAGGACGCGCAGCGAGTAGCGAACCTTGTGGTGCGGGTAGCCCGTCTCGTTGGACATTTTCACGATGCCGATCGGTTCGTTCTCGATGACCATCCGCAGAACCTGCAGATGACGCTCCAGCATATCGACTTCCTTCTCAAGCCTGTCTATCATGGCAATTGTTAACTTGTGTTTGCGGGATTTAAAAGTTGCTGTCGTTGGCACCGGTTTGCCGCTTTTTTCGCCGAGTGTCGGTGCCAACGGCCGAACGTTCGATAGTAGATCAAAGGTGTGCATAAAGGTGTCGTGGTGCGTGCCCCATCGCGGCCGGCGCGCGCTTCCGTAATCTGTTTAGCGCGGTGGCTGAAAGTCTCCGCTATGACCGTAACCATCGTCGGCTCGCAACTGGGCGACGAAGGGAAAGGCGGTATCGTCGACGTCTACGGTGACGCGGCCGATATCGTCGTTCGCTATCAGGGCGGCGACAACGCCGGCCACACCGTCGTCGACGGCGGCGAGGAGTACAAGCTCTCGCTCGTTCCGAGCGGAGCCATCCGCGGCAAGATCGGCGTGCTTGGCAACGGCTGTGTCGTCAACCCCGAAACGCTGTTCGAAGAACTGGACGCACTCTACGAGCGCGGCCTCGAACCCGACGTGCGGGTCGGCGCGCGGGCCCACGTCATCCTTCCGTATCACCGCATCCTCGACGGCATCGAGGAGGACGCAAAGAGCGAGGAGGGCGACCTCGAAGCGGCGACGACCGGGCGTGGGATCGGCCCGACCTACGAGGACAAGGCCGGCCGACGGGGCGTCCGCGTCGGTGATCTGCTGGACCCCGAGACGCTTCGGACACGACTCGAATACGTCGTCCCGCAGAAGCGCGCGCTCGCCGAAGACGTGTTCGGCATCGAGACCGACGAGGCGTTCGACGTGGAGGCGCTGTTCGAACGGTATCGCGCCTACGGCGAGCGTCTCGCCGACGAAGGGATGGTCGTCAACACCGGCGAGTTCCTCGCCGACGCCATCGGGGACGGCCAGAACGTCGTGCTCGAAGGCGCACAGGGGACCTCGATCGACATCGACCACGGGATCTACCCCTACGTCACGTCATCGAACCCGACCGCGGGTGGGGCCTGCACCGGCACCGGCCTCGGGCCGACGACCGTCGGCCAGGGCGAGGTTATCGGTATCGTCAAAGCGTACCTCTCGCGGGTCGGCACCGGCCCGCTGCCGACCGAACTGGCCGGCGTCGAGGGCCACACGCCCGACTACGAGGAGGGAGAAGGGGATTCGGAGGAAGAAGAACTCGCACACTACATCCGCGAGGAGGGTGGCGAGTACGGCACCGTCACCGGCCGTGCGCGCCGCGTCGGCTGGCTCGACATGCCGATGTTGCGCCACGCCACGCGAGCCTCGGGCTTTACCGGCATCGTCGTGAACCACCTCGACACGCTGGCGGGCCTCGACGAGATCGAGGTCGGCCACTCCTACACACTCGACGGCGAGGAGATCACCTCGATGCCCGCCACGACCGAGCAGTGGGGCGAGTGCGAGGCCAACTACCGGACGTTCGAGGGCTGGGCCGACCAGGACTGGTCGGCCGTCGCCGAGGACGGGTACGACGCCCTCTCTGAGGAGGCACGGACCTACCTCGACTACGTCAGCGACGAACTGGGCGTACCGATCTACGCGGTCGGTGTCGGCCCCGGTCGCGAGGAGACGATCGTTTGCGAACGGCCGTTCTGATACGGAACGTTGTCGATCTTGACCAGATCGACCGCACGCAGTCGTGCGATCGGCTGGGGAAACATCTACAACGTTCCGTATTACCCGGAAAGCGGCGGCCCATGACGACCAGTCGTCCGCACCCGGCACGTTTTTCACAGGCCCACCCCGACACGAACGTATGAAGGAGGACCTGATGGACATCATCTGCTGTCCGCTCGACAAACACGAGCTGGAGCTCGAAGCCGACGAACGCGAGGACGACGAGGTCGTCGCTGGGTCGCTCGTCTGTACGGAGTGTGGCGAGTCGTATCCGATCGAGGACGGCATCCCGAACCTCCTTCCCCCGGACATGCGCGACGACGCGCCGGCCTGAGTATTCGGTCACCAGGCTGCGAGACCGCTGGATCGCTGTCACTGCATGAACCTTTTTCTACCGTCGTCGCTCACTCTCAGACGTGCCTGACACGCTACCCGTGCACGTCAACAGAACGTCGTTGCACTCCCTCGAAGTGCCCGAGCGCTTCGAGACGGACGATTCCTTCGACGTTCGGTTGGTCAATCACGGCGAGCCGATCCACGTCCACCTCCATCTCGACGACAGACTCTCGGATGTCGCGGCCATCGACGCGCCCAACCACCACGTCGGCCGCGAGTCCGAGCGTCGCGTCGGGGTGACCGTCACCGAACCAGGGTCGGTGCTCGGGAAACTGAAAGTCGTCACGAGCTACGGGGCCGAGACCCGCTACGTCGATATCGACATCTCGGAGCCTACGGCCGGTGAGGAGTCGGTTCAGGTCGACGAGTCCCTGTCGAAGCCACAGCCGAAGTCGACCGACCCGACCGGCGACGACGGCGAGACCGGTGGCGGCGCGACCGCCACCGCCGACGACCTGCCCCTCGGTGTGCTCGCACTTGGCGGAATCGCGGTCGTGCTGGCGCTGGTCGTCGCCGCAATCGTCCAGGGGATCGTCGCCTGGGCCGTCGCCGCCGCTGTCGTGCTGTCGGTGGCAGCCGCGACCGCGATGCTCGTCCTCGGATAAGGCCTTCAGTCGTCGGTCTCGACGCCGCCGAGGTTGCCGTCCTCGTCGAACAGCTTCGCTCGGAGGAATCGCGTCCGATAGCGGTTGGCGTCGTCGTAGAGGTCTGCTTCCCTGATCTCCTCGGCCTCGCCGTCGGCGACGGCGTCGACGACCGCTTCGATCTGTTCTTTCTCGCTGGGGGTGAGTTCGAACTCGTAGGTCTGGGTCTGCTCGCCCTCGAGTTTCGTCCACTGGCGCGCGGCCGAGATGACGAGCGAACACGGCTCCCGACACGGGAACTCGCCGTCGCCGCCGTCGTAGTCGAGGTCCGTCGCCTCGTCGTACTCCCACTCGCGGCGCTTGATACACTGCGAGTCGTCACAGCAGGCCTCGGCGACCCACTCGACGTGGTCGTGGCCCTCGCCTCGGTCCCACGTCTGAACCACACCGTAGATGCCGCTCTGGCGCTCCATCGTCTCGCGCCAGTGGTTCACGTCCAACTCGCCCTCGCGCTCGCGGTGCCAGTTCGCGATGGTCG
>JBEQBN010000197.1:0-3801 GCA_041639775.1 Halapricum sp. | reverse complement strand
ACCCGCGACAGCGGACGCCGGCCAGCACTCGGACGCGGAAACTGGCGACGACAAATCGGTGTGATCTACTATGGTAGAAGTAAAAATCGACCCGACGACACGCATCGAAGGCCACCACGGGATGGAGCTGGAAGTAGCGGACGGCCAGATCACGGAGGCCAGAAGCACGATGAAGATGTTCCGGGGGGCCGAAATCATCACCGTCGGCAGATCGCCCCGGGACGCCGCACAGCTCACGGGCAAAGTCTGTGGCGTCTGTTTCATCTGTCACCGGATCGGCTCCTCGCGAGCGACCGAAGACGCCGCGATCAACGCTGGTGCCTTCGAGGGGATCCCGGAACACGCCAAGATTCTCCGAGACGCGGTCGAGGGCATTTTCTTCCTGTGGAACCACGCGATCCACCTGTTCGCGTTGGTCGGTCCCGACTACAGCGATGCAGTCGCCGACACGGGCTTCGAGCGGCTCGACCCGCTCAAAGGCGAGGGATACCAGGGAGCGCTTGAAAACCAGCGAAAACTTATGCAGGCGCTGGCGGAGTTCGGCGGGCGTGCTCCCCACCCACTCGCGTTCGTTCCCGGCGGGGTTGCGACGAACCCGGATATCTCGACGGTACAGACCGTCAAATCCCGCTTCCGGGAAGTCAGCAACTGGCTCGGGCCGACCGACGCGGTTCCGGAGGTCCTTGCGAACGTCCAGAACGGGGAGTTCGATCCACAGCTGGGTGAAGGGCTTCACGACGTCGTTTCGATTCTCGTTGCTGCGGCCCGGGAAGGCGCTGCCGACCTCGGATCGGGGCCGAATCGCTATTACAGCAACGGACTGTTTAGAGATCCGGAGTCCGACGAACGGATCTTCAAGCGCGGCGTCTATCGCGACGGGTCTTTCGAACCGATGACGAAAGACGAAATCGTCGCTGCGATCTCCGAAGACACGGAGTACTCCTATTACACGGACGACTCGGGCGGGCCACCGACTGAGGCGAAACCCCCGGAGCCAGACCCCGAGAAAGACGACGCCTACTCGTGGGGGAAAGCACCCAGATTCGACGGCGAGACGATGGAGGTCGGGCCGCTCGCCAGGCTCACGATCTCGGGGTACGACCCGTTCGACCTCCGGGCGGACCTGGGCGGGGGCTTCGACGAGAGCAATACGCTCAATCGCCTCATCGCCCGCGCACAGGAGGTGCTGATCGTCCGTGATCGAGTGCTGGATCTGCTGGACGCGTTCGACCCGAACGAGCCGCTGATGGCCGACTTCCCGGACAATTACACCGGGAAGGGAGTCGGTCTCTGGGAGCCGTCCCGGGGGACGCTCTCTCACTACGTGGACGTCGAAGACGGGGAGATCGAACGCTACCAGATCATCACGCCGACGCTGTGGAACATCGGGCCGCGAGACGGCGAGGGCACCCCATCGATTATTGAGGGCGCCATCGTCGGCGACGAGGTCGCGGACATCGAGAATCCGCTCAACGTGATGCGGACGATTCGCTCGTTCGATCCGTGCCTGGCCTGTTCGGTCCACGTCGACAGTCCGGAGGGATCGTACGAGACCGAGCTCAAACCGGCGTCGCCGGGGGGGATGACCGATGTCGGACGCGACTGACAACGCGGGCGGATCGCCGGCGGGAGAGACCGACGAGTCGGGCCCCCTCGCACGGGTCCGGTCGCTGTTTCGGCAGGCCCGCGCTGACATTATCGAGACCGACGACAGGGTCGCACAGCTAGAGACGGCCGAGCGCCGATCGGTCGAGCGCCATTCGCTCGGCAACCGAATCAGCCACTGGGTGCAGGCAATCCTGTTTTTCCTGTTGCTGTGGACCGGCTTCGCCATCTGGACGGGCAACTACTTTTTGCTTGAATCGGGCATCTGGGGTGGCTATTACGTCGCCTTCGGGATCCATATGTGGACCGGAATCGTGATCGTGGCGATCACGTTCGTCGTCTTCCCCTATTATTACGTGCTGGTCGACAAGCACCACCAGTTGCTCGAGATGGCAGATATTCAGGTCAGCTTCGATATCGCGGAGGCGTTCGTCGGCCTCAAAAAGTATATGCCGTATTATCACGACGCGCGACGTGCCTACGACGAGGACGAAGGCGACTGGATCGCTCACCACCCGATGCAGAAGACGTTCTTCTGGTGGATCGCCATCTTCATCGGGATCCTCGCGCTGACCGGCTTCGGTATGTATCGGGAGATGGCGACTGAGTCGACCTGGTGGATCGACGGGTTGGGATTTATGGCCGGCTGGCTGGCCTTTGAGACGCTCAAGCAGATCCACTTGTTGCTTGCGTTCATCACTGCGGTGATGGTCCTGTTTCATATCTACTTCGCGGCCCTGCCGAGCAACTGGGACGTCCTCAGATCGATGGTCTCCGGGAACGTGAACGCATACATTGTCCACGGCGACCGCAATGAACCAGCAGACCAGCCGTCCGACGGCGGAGCGACGCCGACGGCTGCGGACGGCGGACAAACGGCTGCGCGAACGAGCGAGAGATCGGTGTCCGGCGACCGCGACTCGGTACGCGGTGGTGAGCGAACCGATGAGTGAACACACACACGTCGCCGTCGTCGGTGTCGGCAATCCGATTATGGGTGACGACGGTGTCGGCGAGCATGTCATCGAGAAGCTTCGTGAGGAGGGTCTCCCGGACGGTGTCGTCGCGACCCACGCCGGCACGACGGCGTTTTTCGCGCTGGAGGCGATGAGCGGGGCCGACTACGCGATCGTCGTCGACGCGGTCGCGGTCAAGGACGCGTCTCCCGGAGCAATCCACCGGTATCGCTACCGCGAGGGATCGTTCGACGGCTCGCCGCCCGACGTGTTGATGCACGACTTCTCGTTTTCGGACGCGTTGCAGGCCGGCCAAGACCCCTATGACTTGCCAGAGGAGTTGCTCGTGATCGGCGTCCAGCCGGCCGATACTGGGCCTGGTACCGAGTTGAGCGATACCGTGGCTGAGCGGATCCCCGACGTGATCGATCTCGTCCGCGAAACGATTGCGGCGCGTACCCGACCGGAGGTCGAGTTATGAACACCCGCTGGTACTGCACGGACTGCGAGACCGAGATCGACCGCGAAGAGATCGACTCCCACGAATCGAACGGCCACCACGTCCGAGGCGTGCTCAGGCCTGAACGGCTGCTCTCAAACGACCCCTGGACGTTCGGGACCGAAGCCGACAACGATCGCTGAGCTCAGTTCCCGTTCGTCGGTGGGGACTACAGCGGCAGTCCGTACTTGCTGATGTACTGAGCGAGGCCGCTGAGGTAGGCGACGACCCACAGAGTAACGTAGCCGGCGACGCCGATCCGCAGCCGGGAGCGCCAGTGATCCATCTGCTCGCCACCGATCTCCGAGAGCAGCAACTCCTCGTCGTATTCGTGATAGAGGTCGTGCTCCCACTTCGCGCGGAAAATCCGGACGATGCCCGTCAACGCGAACGCGAGAAACGCGTAGGCCTGCAGCCCGATCACGGCGTGTAGAACGCTAAACCCGTAAAATTGCTCGAGGAGGTTCGGGAGCATCCACACGATTAGCGGGACTGTGGTCAGTGCAAGCCCAGTGAAGACAACGGAGAGATGCCGGACGAGCACACTCCAGGTGACTGGATCGTTCTCGATCACGATCCAGGCCCCGTACAGAAAGCAGGGGAAACTCATCGTCACCGCGAGGACGACCACCGTCGCCACCGTCCCGTCGGCCAGCCCGAGCATTGTCGGCCATACGGGAGGGGCCACTAAATGGTATCCGGAGACATTCGGTGACGAATCGAACACTGAGCGATACGCGT
>JBEQBN010000196.1:0-3803 GCA_041639775.1 Halapricum sp. | reverse complement strand
AGCAGGGCCAGGTCGTCAACGTCGAGAGCGACGAGCTGCAGGTTATGGACCTCGAGACTTACGAGACGTTCGTGATGGTCAGTCCCGACGAGGCCGATCTGAGTCCTGACGACGAAATCGAGTTCCTCGAGTACGAGGGCCAGCGTAAAATTGTCTGAATGTCGGGGTTCCCGGGCGCGAACGCCGATCGGGCGGACGCCGAGTACGTCGTCGTCGGCGCGCCGCTCGACCGCTCGACGACCTACCAGCCGGGAACGCGGTTCGGCCCACGACGCATTCGCGCCGTCGCCGAATCCTTCGAGGATTACGACCACCACACCGATAGTCGCTTCACTGGCCTCGCTGTCCACGACCACGGCGATGTCCGGCCCGGCGGAGACGTCGAGGAATATCTGACCTATCTCGAAGGGGTGCTCGGCGATGCTGACCGAGACGGTGCAGTTCCCCTCTTGTTCGGCGGCGAGCACACCGTCGCCGTCGCGGCCGTCCGGGCGCTTGATCCGGACGTGTTCGTCTGTCTAGACGCGCATCTTGACCTTCGCGAGGCGTTCGGTGGCGATCCGTACAGTCACTCGACGGTCACCAACCACGCGCTGGAGGTCGCCGATCGGGCCGTGATTCTCGGCGCGCGTGCCGGCAGCGAACGCGAGTGGGACCGAGCGGCCGATGCCGATGTAACTGTTGTGCCGCCGACTGATGTCCCCGACTGGAAACCGCAACTGGACGGTGACGCGTACTTGAGCGTCGATATTGACGCGGCCGACCCCGGGTTCGCACCGGGCACGGGAACGCTCGAACCGTTCGGACTCGACCCGGCCACGATGCGGCGGGTCGTTCGGGCGGTCGCACCTTCTGCCGTCGGTGCCGACGTCGTCGAAGTGAACGACCAGGACGACGACCAGGCCGCCGTTCTCGGGGCGAAACTCGCCCGCGAGTTCGTCTTCGCCCACGCGAGTGCGACGACGGATCGGTAATCCTCAGCATACGACGGCTTGGTAACTCATCACACACTGTCGCCTGTCCCTTGTGTCGCTCCTCGGCGTCAGGCACCCATCGTTTTTGGTCTATGCCCGTCTGGTTTCGGTATGGATCGACTCGCGTCGTGTTATTTCTGCGGGGACGCTGTTGACGCCCAACTGCAGGAGTACTCGCTCGTCACGTCAGACCGCCTCGAGACCGGACGAACAGTCGTCCTGTGTCCGTCGTGTCGCCAGAAGTTGACCACTGTCGTCGAGGACGTACTGGATGCCGCCATCGACGGCGGATCGACCACCGACGGTCCCTCGGTCGACCTCGACGACGACCCGCTGGAGACGCTCGAGCAACCGACAGACGAGGGTCATATGACCGCGACCGACGTCGAACCGATCGACGGTGACGGTGATACGCCTTCGGACGATCGAGCTGCGGACGCTGCCGCGATGGGGGATCGAGAAACGACCGACGACGCAACTGTGGCCGGGGATGAGGCCACGTCCGACAACGACGAAACTGCCGGGGACGAACCAGTGCTCGATGGCGACTCGGCCGAGAACGGGCCAACGTCGGACGAGGGTTCGGCCGAGCGTGAATCCACGTCAGGCGAGAGTTCGAGCGAACGTGGATCTACGTCCGACGACGGCTCAACCGGGCAGTCCACGGCGGCAGACGACGCCGCTGTCCGATCCGACAGCACTGACGAGCAGGCTGGCAATTCCCAGGACGGCGCCGACTTCGAGCGTGCCGAGTACAACAAGGTCGTGAAACTCCTGCAGAACCGCGAGTTCCCCGTCGAGATCGAGGAGATCACGGTCGTCGCTCGAAGCGCCTACGGGATCGATCGGAATACGACACACGCGATCCTGGACGCCCTGATCGACCGCGGCGTGCTCGAAGACCGCGGCGACGAACTCGTCCGGACGTGATCGCAACCACTACACGACAGGACATTGAATGAGAACTATGCGCTGTGGTGAACTCGCCGAACGGCTGGACGAACGACTGGCAGTCGAGGAGTACGCTGACGTCGACGCGAGCGCCAACGGGCTCCAGGTCGGTCCGGCCGATCGGGAGGTCGCCCGGGTCGCCGTCACTGTCGACGCCGCTGTCTCGACGATCGAGCAGGCCGTCGACGCCCAGGCCGACCTCGTGATCGCCCATCACGGCATCTCCTGGGGCGGGATCGACCGCGTGACGGGGACGGCTTACCGACGACTCGAACCGCTGGTCGAGAACGGACTGGCGCTGTACGCGGTCCATCTCCCGCTGGACGGCCACCAGACGCTCGGCAATGCGGCTGGGCTAGCCGACCTCCTGGAGTTGACCGACACCGACCCGTTCGGTGAACTCGGGCCGGTCCACGTCGGCCAGCGCGGGACCGCTCCGGACGCCTACAGTGTCGACGCACTGCACGATTTGCTAGCGGGTGAACTCGTCCACGGCGGCGAAGGCGTCCAGGTGCTGGAGTTCGGACCGGATCGGATCGAAGACATCGCGATCGTCACTGGCAGCGGCGTCGACTGGCTGGAGGAAGCCGCCGAGAACGGTGCTGACGCCTTCATCACCGGCGAAGGGAAGCAAAAAGCCTACCATCTCGCGAAAGAACACGGTATTCACGCCTTCTTTGCCGGCCACTACGCGACTGAGACCTTCGGGGTCAAGGCTCTGCAGGACCGTCTCGAGGAGTGGGGGCTGAAGACGACGTTCATCCACGAACCGACCGGGCTCTAGTCGAATACTCTTTACTTGCGGCCGTCCTGGCCTGTCGTATGTCCGAGGGAGCCAGCTTCAGCCAGCAACTCGAATCGCATACCGATGCCTACCTGGACAGTTTCCAGGCGGGTATCGATCTCCTGCCGGAACTACTCGAGCAGTACGCCGCCGGAGCAGACTACAGCGAGACCATCGAATCGATCGAGGACTTCGAGAGTGACTGTGACGACCGCAATCTCGCAATTGTCGCGTTGATCACCAACGCTGACCCGATCGATATGGGAAAGCTCAACACCCGCATCAACTACAATCAGTCCGCACTCGTCGAGTTCTACCGGACAATTGACGTCGTCGTGAACATTACCGAGCGGATCGCTCACGAGATCGATATGATGCGCCCGGCACACGACAACGCGTGTTTCGAGGGGCTCCAGCGGATGGCCGCCGAGGTCGCGGACACGACGGAGTTGCTTGAGGCGGTCATCGAGCGGTTCGTCCGTGATCTCGGCACCTACGAGGCCTCGGATTCTCTCACTGCGGAGATTCAGGCGATTCGAGATATGGAGAGCCGGTGTGATGAGATCCGAAACGACGTGATCACGACGGCCTTCGCGGATGATTCGATCGAACAACCGCTGCTGTACCGTGAGTTGGCCATCCTCTTTGATGAGCTGGCCAACCAGATGGAAGATATCACCGAAGAGATCATCATTGTCGCCAGCAACGCACCCGGTATCGTCGCCGAAGAGGGACCCGACATAAACTGATCCGCTACGAAAGCGTCGGCCCGCTCGCCGTCGTGAGACGATGTCCTTAAATGACCGACCGCAGTATGAACGCTCAATGACGACACTGTACGATGTCCCCGCGGAGGACCTCATCGAGGCCGTCGCGGAGCGACTCGCCGACGACGGCGACGTCGAGGCACCCGACTGGATCGAGTTCACGACCACTGGCGTCGACCGCGAGCTCCCGCCCGAGCAAGACGACTTCTGGTCGCGCCGCGCGGCCAGCCTCCTGCGGAAAGTCGCCGTCGACGGGCCCGTCGGCGTGGGCTCGCTCGCGACTGCCTACGGCAACACGAAACGCGGCTCTAACCGCTATCAGGTCCG
>JBEQBN010000195.1:0-3809 GCA_041639775.1 Halapricum sp. | reverse complement strand
GCTCGTCTGCGCGTTCTACACCGCCGAGGAGTACATCGTCGGCGGCCCCGCCGACGAGGGGACCGTCGAGGAGCACCTCCGCGCTGCCGCCGCGGCCGAGACCGAGGCCGAGGATCTCGACACCGCGCTGGCACACTGCGTCCAGGCCGGGACGCTCATCGTCGAGGGGGCGGAACTCGGGATGGACGTCGCCGAGGAGATCGAGTACGGCCTGGTCGCCGACTGGGTCAACGGATTGGACTCGCTGGGGCGGGCGCTCGCGGACCCCGAAGTCGTCGAAGAGGACGAATAGGGCGTACGTTTTTATCCGCGAGCCGCGTTGTTCGGCTATGGTATTCGGACCCGACGAGCGCGCCCAGTCGACGCTGGTCGGATTCATCCTTCTGTTCGGCATTCTCGTCATCGCGTTTTCCTCGTATCAGGCGGTCGTCGTGCCGAACCAGAACGCCGAGGTGGAGTTCAATCACTTTCAGGACATTCAGAATGATTTCACCGAGTTCCGGAGCACGCTCGTAAATTCGGTCGGCAGCAACGAGGAACGTGCCGTCACGTTTAGGCTCGGGACGCAGTATCCCGCCCGCTTGCTGGCGTTGAATCCGCCGCCGGTTTCGGGGCAGTTGGAGACGATAGAGGAAGGAGATAGGACAGTAGAGGTCAACTTAGCCGACGGCGAAAACATAGCCACAGACGTGTGTGAAACTGATGCTCCGACAACCAACTCACTACGGTACACACCGAACTACAACGAGTATGGGAGTCCCAGAGCCGTTTCGTACGAAAATAGGTTCGTTGCGCAGGAATTCAGAGACGGGAACGTGTATGATCGACAACGGCTGATTCAGGAATCATCAGGTGAAATCAGCCTTTTATTATTGAATGGATCGGTGTCTCGCGCCAGTCAGGAATCGTATTCCTTCGATATTAACGCTAGTCGACGGAACAGGACAACGGAAGCAAAAGCTGTCTCTAATATTATAATACCCAGCCAGTATAGCGCTGACGAGTGGGAAGGCACAATCCTAGAGGATATGGAAGTTGACGCGATACCTAACGGTGACGGACGGGTACGGATTGAAGCCGAAGGCGGTGGAAATTTAGGGAATTATAACGTTTCGTGTGCAGCCGCAGGACTTGACCGTGACCCAGCGTTCGGTCCGAGCCCCCCAAGCGAGGATTCTTCCGATAATGGAACAGACATACTTAATCCGACAGACGTTACGCTTGATGAGGTAAGAAGTAGCAATGACATAGAGATTGATTTCAGCAGTTCTAGCGGGAATGTAATTGTTGAACAAGCAAGAATAAATTTTTACAGATCGCAAGGAAATAGCCCAGTAAGTGTTGATATATATGATAATAGTGGGGATTTCTTGGTTGACCTTGTTATAGAAGGAGAGTTCGAGACCCTCAGTTCTCCCGTAACTATCGTCGAAACTGGCTCAACTATCCGCCTTGATTTTAATAAAAATAATGGTAATTTCAACACGAACCAAAACGATTGGTTTATAATTACACTAAAGTTTGACAATAATCAATCTAAGCAATACTTTGTTGCAGCACCTTAATATAAATAAGTGTCAGGGTAGCAATCATAATGCATCAGTGGATCATATATCACGGCTAATATATACAAGCTATAGATTAGTATCTTCGGCACGTCGATGGCCTTCGATAGTTCAAGCAATTTTCGTCAACTGTCGAACTAGCCACCGACAATAACTTATATCACGCCGTCGATCACTTGAGCATGACAGGTGTAGGCATCGACGCCGTCGAGATCCGCACGGGCAAACTCAAACTCGACCTCGCGGAGACGTTCGCCGACGAGATGGGCGACGCGCCCGAGAAGTACACGAAGGGGCTGGGGCTGTACGCCAGTTCCTTCCCGGACACCTACGAGGACATCGTCACGATGGGCGCCAACGCCGCCCACCGGCTGATGGAGCGGAAGGGGCTCGGACTGGACGACATCGGTCGGATCGACGTCGCCACGGAGTCGGCGTTCGACCACTCCAAGCCCGTCTCGACGTACATCGGCGGCTGTCTCGAGCAGGTCTTCGAGGGCGACCTCCACCACGCCAACAAGGGCGAGCGGAAGTTCGCCTGCGTCTCCGGCACCCAGAGCGTCGACGACGCGTACAACTGGATCCAAGCGGGGCGGAACCGTGGCCGGGCCGCCCTCGTGATCGCGACCGACACGGCGCTGTACGCCCGCGACGACCCGGGCGAGGCGACCCAGGGCGCGGGCGCGGTGGCGATGTTGATCGACGAGGACCCGGACCTCGTCGAACTCTCGAACGCCCAGGGGTACGGCTCCGCCGACGAGACGGACTTCCTGAAGCCCCAACAGCAGTTCCCGAGCGTCGACGGCAAGCGCTCGGTGAAGGTGTACCTGGCGCGGATGCGCGAGGCGCTCGTCGACTACGAGCGCGTCGGCGGGGAGATCCACCCCGACGACTTCCGGTTGGGGCCGTTCCACACTCCTTTCCCCGGGATGGTCCGGAAGGCCGCCGTACTCGCGTACCGGCACATCACCCGCGACACCGAAATCGAGGCGGAACTCGCCGACGAGATCGGCCGCCAGCCGCGCCCGGAGGGCTTCGACGACGACGAGGCGTACATGGACGCGCTCTCGGAGTACACCGACGCGCTCAAGGAGACCGACCGGTACCAGTCGTGGTACGACCGGACGATCGATCCGACGCTCGACATCTCCCGACACGTCGGCAACTGGTACACCGGGTCGGTCCACGTCGCCCGGATCGCCGGCATCAAGGCCCTCGCCGAGGCCGGCGAGGACGCCGTCGACGAGCAGCTGCTGGTCGGCTCGTACGGCTCCGGTGCTCAAGCCGAGATCCACGTCGAGACGATACAGGAGGGCTGGCGCGAGGAGATCGAGGCGCTGGACATCGACGAGCAACTCGAGGCCCGCTACGATCTGACCTTCGAGGAGTACGAGGACGTCCACGACGCGCACAACTTCGACGAGGAGTCCAGCGTCGAGGAGTTCACCGTCCCGGACGGCGAGTTCGCCTTCGACGGCTGGGGCCGGATGGGCGAGCGGAAGTACCGCTACGTCGAGTGATTCCCTGATCGGCCGTTAGGGGGTCGCCCCCGGAATCGGCGGACGCGCTCCGGTCTCCGATCGGAAGGACGTGTCCGGGTCACGAGCCGAGCAGGGACAGGTGGGAGCCGCCCGACTGCGTCTGTTTTCCCCGCCGTCTCCGTCCTGAAATACGTACGGATCGCTTCGGCAGCCATAACAGCCCATAGAACCGGTCGCGTTATTAGGATGTAACAGTCCGTTAGAGCGATATATGCTGAGCCGGATACGGGAATCATACGGGATAAAACTCCTTTTCGGGTACGCGATCACCGGCGGCGTCGTCACCATTGTCGGGGTAACCACCGGGAGCGTGGCAGCCACGATCACGATGACGTGGGCCGGACTGCTCGCGCTCGGGTCGGTTACCGGGACGAGCACCATCGCGTCGGTGACCGAACTCCGAAGACGGACCGGCGCGATCGCGGACGGGGAACTCGGAACGCAGCTCCCGTCGAGTCGCGACGACGAGTTCGGTGATCTGTTCCGGGCAGTCGATACGATGCGGCGGTCGCTCTCCGAGGAGATCGACAACGCAACGGAGCTACGCGAGGAGGCCGAACAGGCCCGAGCCGAGGCCGACGAGCTAGCCGAGGAGTACCGGAAGATAGCGGACCAGTACGCCGGGACGATGCAGGCCGCCTCGGACGGCGACCTCACGCAGCGGGTGGATGTCGACGACCGACACGAACCGATGGCGTTGATC
>JBEQBN010000194.1:0-3832 GCA_041639775.1 Halapricum sp. | reverse complement strand
TCTTCGAACTCGTCGCCGGCACCGGTCATCGCCTCGCTGACTTTCGAGGAGGCCTCGGCCGCCTCGTAGCGGGCCTTCATCGTCTCCTTTTTTGTCCGGAACTCCTCGATCCGGCTCTGCAGGGTGTTTTTCTGTTCGACGAGCTGGTCTTGCTGTTGCTGGAGGTCGCTGATCTGACTTTCCAGTTGCTCAATCTGGCTCATCTTCTGTTTTTTCTTCTCTAGGGCCTTGCGGGCCAGGTCCTCACGGTCTTGCCTGACCGCCTCGCGAGCCTGGTCGTTGTGTTTCTCGACGTTCTCCTCGAGACGGCGCTTTTGGATTTCGAGGCGCTTTTTCTGGGTGGTCAGATCTGCGATTCCCTGCTTGACGTCCTGTAGCTGATCACGGAGTTGCTCGTAGGAGTAATCGAGCGTTTCAGCCGGGTCTTCCGCCCGATTGAGGAGACTGTTGAGCTTCGAGCGAACGACGTACGACGCGCGCGAGATGATTCCCATACCGATCGTTTGGGTGTGGGCACCCTTAAATCTCTTACACGTATCGTCACACGGCGTGGGCCGGCCTTGGGCGGGGCACAACGACTACCCTGAAGGACAACGCGAGCTATGCGTCCGTATGAGCGACCGCGTTCCGATTCCAGGCGGACGTGACGTTCGGGCGACTGTGGACGGCCCTGCGGACGCCCGGGCGCTCGTCGTGGCGTGTCCACCGCACCCACAGATGGGCGGCTCGCGGACTGACAGCCGCCTGACCGCTATTTCCGACGCGCTCGCGGAGCGGTCGATCGCGACGCTGCGGTTCGATTACGGACCCTGGGACGAGGGGCACGGCGAGGTCAGCGACGCCGTCGCAGCCTGCCGATGGGCGCGTGAGCGATACGACCGTGTCGGGCTGTTCGGCTACAGTTTCGGCGGCGGGGTCGCGATCCTGGCCGCACGTGAGACGGATCCGGATGCGCTTGTCGTACTAGCTCCTGTCTCGACGATCGGTGACCGTGACGTCGCGTCCGCAGTGGCCGACGCCGATATGCCGCTGCAGGTCCTCTACGGCAAGCGCGATGACACTGCTGACTCTCGGCCGGTCGTAGAGGCCGCGCGCGAAAGCGGGGCGACCGTCCGGGCGGTCGACGGCGATCACTTCTTCGTCGGTCAGCGCGATCGGGTGGCCGACCTGGTCGGGACGTGGCTGGCCGCGACGCTCTAGACCCGATCGCGAACTACTTCGACGACTCGCTTCTGGACTATCTCGGGTGGTTGCTCGGCGTCGATCCGGACGAACCGCTCGGGCTTGGCCTCGATCAATCGTTCGTAGTTGTCGGCGACCGTCGAGAGATACCCAGTCTGTTCGAACTTGTTGGTCGCGCCCGCTCGCTCGGCTCCGACAGCCGGCGAGACGTCCAGATAGATCGTCAGATCGGGCTCGCGCGTCCAGGACTCGTGGACCTCGCGGACGAACGCGAGCGGGTCGTCGAGTTCGGGGTGGTCCGAAAGCGTCGCTCCCTGATAGGCGTACCGCGAGTCCGAGTAGCGATCCGAAATCACGACCTCGCCCCTGTCGAGCGCGGGCCTGACGACCCGCGAGAGGTGATCGGCGTGGTCGGCCGTATAGAGGAACAGCTCCGCGAGTGGATCCGCCTCGTCGTCGGCGATCGACTGGGCGACGGCCTCGCCGTACCACGATTCGGTCGGTTCACGTGTGAACGTCGTCTCGACGCTCAGCTCGGCTGCCCGGAGCGTCTCCCAGGCGCTCGTTTTGCCGCTGCCGTCGATCCCCTCCAGCGTGATGAGCATATCCGCACCTCGCGGCCCCGGCCCGTAAACGCCGCGTTTGGTCCCGACGCGGGTAGGCGTAACTGTCCGCGGTTTCGATCGGCCCACAACCTGACCGATCGCGCCAGGGATTTATCACTGATCCGACCCTGTATATCGATATGCGCGTCCTCGTGACCGGCGGTGACGGCTTCGTCGGCCGTCACCTGTGTGCCGAACTGACCGACCGCGACCACGACGTGGTGAGCCTCTCCCGTGATCCCGACCCGTCGGTACTGCCCGACGGTGTCGAGACGGTCGCGGGCGACGTGACCGATCCTGATTCACTCGACGGCGCGTTCGAGGGGGTCGACGCCGTAGTCAATCTCGTGGCGCTGTCGCCGCTTTTCACACCGAGCGGCGGCGACGAGATGCACGAGCGGATCCACCTCGGTGGCACCGAGAACGTCGTCGCGGCCGCCGAAGCGGCTGGTGTCGATCGCATTGTCCAGATGAGCGCGCTCGGAGCCGATCCGGACGGACCGACCCATTACATCCGGGCGAAAGGACGCGCAGAGGCGGTCGTCAGGGGATCGGCGCTCACGGACGTAATCGTCCGACCGTCAGTCATATTCGGTGAGGGTGGGGAGTTCGTGAGCTTTACCAAGCGTTTGAAGAAGCTATTCGCGCCGGGCGTGCCGGTGTACCCCCTGCCTGGCGGCGGGACCCAAACGCGGTTCCAGCCGATCTGGATCGGCGATCTGGCTCCGATGCTTGCCGACGCGGTCGCCGGGGCATCTCACGCAGGCGAGACCTACGAACTCGGCGGCCCGGAGGTATTGACGCTCCGGGAGATCACGGAACTGGTCTACGCGAGTGAGGCTCGATCGATCAAGATCGTGAGCTTGCCGATGGGGCTGGCCGGTATCGGGCTCAAGACCTTGGGACCTGTGCCTGGGTTCCCAATGGGAGCCGATCAGTACCGATCTCTACAGTTCGATAACACAACTGACGACAACGATGTCGAGGCGTTCGACGTTTCAACCGACTCGCTGACGACGTTCGCGGCGTATCTCGGCGTCACGTAACCGATCATTTTTGTAATTCCGCTGTCGGCAGTATGAGATAAACAACATTCACAGTCTGTGGTTGTTATTTACAAACATATATTGTTATTAGAAATGATAGTCGGGCGCAAGGCTTTTATTCGTTATACGTCACCTTCCACGTCAAGAACCAGCTATGAAGCTCGCCATGATCGGCTTCGGGCAGGCCGGCGGGAAAATCGTCGACAAGTTCCTAGAATACGACGACCGGACGGACAGCGGAATCGTCCGGTCGGCCGTGGCGGTCAACACGGCGAAGGCAGACCTGCTCGGACTCGAACGCGTCCCGGAAGACAATCGCGTATTGATCGGTCAGACACGCGTGAAAGGCCACGGTGTTGGCGCCGACAACGAACTCGGCGCCGAAATAGCCGAAGAGGACATCGACGAGGTCCAGAGTGTCATCGACAACATCCCGGTCCACGAGATCGACGCGTTCCTGATCATTGCCGGGCTCGGTGGCGGGACCGGTTCGGGCGGTTCGCCGGTGCTTGCAAAGCATCTCAAGCGGATCTACACTGAGCCGGTGTACGGCCTTGGTATTTTACCCTCCAGCGACGAGGGTGGAATCTACACGCTCAATGCTGCACGATCCTTCCAAACGTTTGTCCGTGAGGTGGACAACCTGCTGGTCTTTGACAACGACGCCTGGCGCAAGACCGGCGAGTCGATGGAGGCCGGCTACGCGGAGATCAACGACGAGATCGTCAAGCGGTTCGGTATCCTCTTTGGTGCCGGCGAGGTCACCGGTGCCAGTGAGGTCGCCGAGAGCGTCGTCGACTCCAGTGAGATCGTCAATACGCTCGCCTCCGGCGGCGTTTCGACGGTCGGGTATGCTGCCGAACAGGTCACACGCGAGTCCAGCGGTGGACTGCTCTCGCGGTTCAAAAGTGACGGGACCGGCGACGAGATGGACGCCGCAAACACCACCAACCGGATCACGTCGCTGGTCCGGAAAGCCGCGCTCGGTCGACTGACCTT
>JBEQBN010000193.1:0-3840 GCA_041639775.1 Halapricum sp. | reverse complement strand
CATCGGTTCATTATAGGAACCGACCGTTCACCCGGACTGGTTCCGATTACTGTCTCATTGCTTGGGGCGGACAGGCCGCCATCGTAGGACTGGCAGGAATCGCTCTGCTTCCCATCCGATTCCTGTATTGGTATACGATTGCCTGTCACTTAAATGTATAAAATCGAAACCCGAATCGGGTGATTCAGATGGGGTTTGTCGGTTGTGACGGCGCGTATCCACGGCCTGAAGGCCGTGGTATTGCGCCTACTCAGCCTATAATAACTACTGTGAGTTTGTTCCGGCTCGACCGTACAGAGTGGTGTGGTCACACCGGTACATCGTTACAGTAATCACTATGAGTGTAGGTAGCACAACGGGCCAGTATGGATACGTGGACCGAACTGTTCGACCGCGCCGGGGCATACGAAACGACTGTCACGGAGATCCGGGAGACACTCGCTACCCGTCGCGAGGGCGACGATGACTGAGGCGTCACCGTCCCGGATCGTCGCCGACGCCGACGTCCTCGCGGCGGACCTGCTGGTCGGTGGAGTCACACGCGAGGCACTGGATCACGTTCGTCGCCACTCCTGGCTGACGTTACTTGCGAGCGATCAGTTGCTCGCCGACACCGAAGCGATCGTTGCCGAACTCGGCGATCCGGACCTGGCCGGGGCCCACCGCGAGCGCCTCGAATCGACGGTCGAACGGATCGAACACCCAGCAGGTGATCATCCGGCCCTAGCCACCGCGTATCACGGTGGCGCGACCCACCTGCTTAGTGGCGACGACTCGCTTCGCTCCCCCGCGGCGGGGCTGTCGATCCAACCACACGCGGATCTGAGTGTCCGTCCGCCCGACGCCTTCGCTCGGCTGTTCGATCCCGCGAGCCTCTATCGGGTTGCCGTCGGTGGTGAGTATCCCGGTCCGGATCGAGACCCCCGGGCGTGACCGTCACGATGGCAAGAGTCCGTCGCGCTCGATTTCGTCGGCCAGCGACTCCGGCAGGTAGTTCGCCGTGGCGTCGAAGTCGTAGCTGAGCCACCCCTCACAGGAGTGATAATCAGCCGAGTCGCCGTCGAACTCCGAGGTGCACTTGTTGCGATCATCGAGTTCTCCTATGACGTTGTGTAGAATCTCGTGGACGACGATCCGCGTTCGAACGCTGTACTCGCCGACAGTGCCGCTCGATTCCGCGTCGGTAATCGAGAAGTAGCCCGGAACGTAGCCGCGTCCGGCGACCGTATCCGAGTCGATGGGTATGATCATCGCCGCGCGCGTTATGCCGATCTTGTCGCCGACGTACTGTTCGGTGTAGTACGTCTCGGCCAGTTCGTTGAACTCCGCGGAACTGCCGTCGGTCGTGATCGACTGGTCGATCCGTGTCTGTGAGATGTGGACCGAGATGCCCGTCGAGCCGTCTGGATTAGCGACCGGCATCTCGGCCCAGGCTTGCCGGAGCCCGGCCCGCTCGGAACTGCTGAGCCCGTCGGCGTTTGCACTCTCAAGCAGCGTGACGTACAGGTCCATCCGGAGCGGATCCGCACCCGTGATCGTCGCTCCCCTCGCGGTCTTACCACTGACCTCCGCACCGTCTTCGAGTCCGTCACCGTCGGTGTCTGCATTGCGTGGGTCGGTCCCCAGTTCGTACTCTCGGCGGTCATCAAGGCCATCGCCGTCGGTGTCCACGATCGCGGGATCAGTCCCCAGTTCCCGCTCGAATGCGTCGGGGAGCCCGTCGCCGTCCGTGTCGGCCGTCGGCGAGGTTGGGTCGGTGTTGAACTCGAGTTCGGTCCCGTCGTCGAACCCGTCGCTGTCTGTATCGACCGCTGCTGGATCCGTTCCCAGCTCGAGTTCGCGACCGTCGTCGAGTCCGTCGCCGTCCGTATCGACCACTGTGGGATCGGAGCCGATCTCGGCTTCTTGACCGTCATCGAGCCCGTCACCGTCAGTGTCCGGTGCCAGCGGGTCGGCCCCTAGTTCGAGTTCGCGCCCGTCTTCGAGCCCGTCGTCGTCGGTATCAGCGATCAGCGGATCAGTCCCGGCAGTCAGCTCGCGGCCGTCTTCGAGGCCGTCGCCATCGGTATCGGCCCTTGTCGGATCGGTCTCTAGGTCGAGTTCACGACTGTCGTTGAGTCCGTCGCTGTCGGTGTCGGCGCTCGTCGGATCGGTCTCGATGCCGATTTCGCGGCTGTCGTTGAGGCCGTCACCGTCGGTGTCGGCACTCCTCGGATTCGTCCCTACCGCTACCTCGCGGCCGTCTTCAAGCCCGTCGCTGTCGGTGTCGGGGTTCGTCGGATCGGTCTCCAGTTCGAGCTCACGGCTGTCGTTGAGGCCGTCGCCATCGGTATCGGCCCTTGTCGGATCGGTTTCGAGTCCAAGTTCGCGGCTGTCGTTGAGGCCGTCACTGTCGGTATCGGCCCTTGTCGGATCGGTTTCGAGTGCAAGTTCGCGGCTGTCGTTGAGCCCATCACCGTCGGTGTCGGCGCTCGTCGGATTCGTCCCTACCGCTATCTCTCGACCGTCTTCGAGGCTGTCGCCGTCGGTGTCTGGGTTCGTTGGATCGGTCTCGACGTCGAGTTCGCGACTGTCGTTGAGCTCGTCGCTGTCGGTATCACTGTCCCTCGGATTGGTCCCTATCTCTAGTTCTCGACCGTCTTCGAGGCTGTCGCCGTCGGTGTCAGGGTCCGTCGGATCGGTCTCGACGTCGAGTTCGCGACTGTCGTTGAGGCCATCGCCGTCGGTGTCGGGGTTCGTCGGATTCGTCCCTACCTCCATCTCTCGTCCGTCTTCGAGGCTGTCGCCGTCGGTGTCTGGGTTCGTTGGATCGGTCTCGACGTCGAGTTCGCGACTGTCGTTGAGCCGGTCGCTGTCGGTATCTGCGTCTAGTGGATCCGTTCCCAGACTGCGTTCGCGGCTATCATTCAATCCGTCACCGTCGGTGTCTGGGTTCAATGGATCGGTTTCGAGATTGACTTCACGACTGTCATTCAATCCATCGCTGTCGGTGTCTGCGTCCAGTGGGTCGGTTTCGAGACCGACTTCACGACTGTCATTCAATCCATCGCTGTCGGTGTCTGCGTCCAGTGGATCGGTTTCGAGACCGACTTCACGACTGTCATTCAATCCGTCACCGTCAGTATCCCTATCCAGTGGATCCGTTTCAAACTCGACCTCACGGCCGTCGTCGAGTCCATCACCGTCGGTATCTGCATCTAGTGGATCAGTTTCGACGTCGAGTTCGCGGCTGTCGTTAAGGCCGTCACCGTCAGTGTCCACGCTCAGTGGATCCGTCCCCAAACTGCGTTCGCGGCTGTCGTTGAGCCCGTCACCGTCCGTGTCGGCGTTCAGTGGATCGGTCCCGAGTTCTCGTTCTTGGCCGTCTTCAAGTCCGTCGCTGTCGGTGTCCGGAACGAGTGGATCGGTCGGCCCGTCGATCTCGACCCCGTCGTTGAGTCCGTCGCTATCGCTGTCAGTCGCAAGCGGGTCCGTCCCCGCGAGCAATTCCGTCCCCGCCGGGACACCGTCACCGTCCAGGGCGACGACGTTCGTCGTGAGGACGATTCCCGACAGCATCACTAGGGCCGCAACGACAGCGAGAGTGACCTGCAATCGCCGTCTCATACTCGCATACGCCCCCGTCGGTGTCTCTCGGCTACTGATCCCGTGGAGCGGCTGATACCACTGCTAGGAGTGGACGCTGCCGTCTCCAAACACCTGTCCCGTCCGATGATAGCTACCGCGACGGGATCGACGCGCATACCTCAGATTGACACTGCGGGAAAATATGCGTACGCCCCCGAGTACAAGAACTGATATTCGGCTGCTTCGGGAAGGTATTTACTCGCCAGCGCCGTG
>JBEQBN010000192.1:0-3882 GCA_041639775.1 Halapricum sp. | reverse complement strand
GACTATCGGATTACCGAGGGGGCAAACGAACGGATTCAACTCGAAGCACTACTGGCGTCGCTCGCACTTGAAGAGTAGCCGATCACGCTCTCGCGACTGTCGAAGACAAAACTAGCTGTTAGTTGTGATAAGTTTACACAATATATCTATCGCGAGAGCTATCGGTGGTAGCGTGGATATTAGGATTTACCGCCATAGAGTGCTAAAACGCCCCTCAGACAGAGGTACCCACGTACCCGCCCTGCACCAGTGATTTCTACACATAAAAATGTTGCACTGCAATCCCACAACCGCGGAATTGAACATGGTTGATTATACAGTACAGTTCTGATCGGGCAGGTATGAGCGGAGACCAACCAGCTGACCCGGTGATCGATTTCGGTCCGACAGACGGGGAAGACAGAACGATGGACGTACAACGAGAGGTTGAGTATGAGATGCCTGCCGATCGGCTTGAGGAAAGCCAACCGCAGTGTCCGTTCGGGACTGCGGGCAGTTGCTGTGACATCTGTTATATGGGCCCGTGTCGGGTGAGCGATGACGATCAGTACGGCCAGGATCGAGGCGTCTGCGGCGCAACACCAGGCACGGTCGTCTCACGAAATCTCTACCGTGAGATTGCCGGAGGCGTCTCCGCACACTCACATCACGCCAGGGAGGCGGTCGAACTGCTTGAGGACATCGCCAATGAGAACGCCGCGGACTACGAGATCAAAGACGAGCAGAAACTTCGGGATATCGCCGCGGACATCGGTCTCGACGCCGAGGGAGACGTCAACGACGTCGCGATGGCTGTCGCCGAGGCCGCAAAGGAAGACTTCGCTCCGGGCGGCGGCGAAACACTCAATTGGGTCGAGCGGATGCCGGCCGAGCAGCGCGAACACCTCGACGACCAAGACTTGCTGCCGTTAAGTAGTGTCGACCAGCAGGCCTCGCGAGCGCTGGCTCAAACTCACCAGGGTAACGATTCCGATACAGGACACATCCTCGAGAGTGCGCTCTCGGCCGGTGTCGCAGACGGCTACGCCGGACTGACGATGGCGACGGACCTCCAAGATGTGATCTTCGGGACGCCGACACCGACGAATGCGGAGGCCCATCTGGGCGTTCTCGAGGAGGACCAAGTCAACCTCGCCGTTCACGGCCACTCCCCGCAGTTAAGCGAGATGGTCGTCAAAGCAGCACAGGAACTCGAAGAGGAAGCCTACGAGGTCGGTGCCGAGGGTATTAATCTCGTCGGGATCTGCTGTACTGGGAACGAACTCGCCGAGCGACACGGGATCCCGCTGGCGGCCCATAGCCTCCAGTCGGAGTTGGCGGTCACGACTGGCGCGGTCGACGCGATGGTCGTCGATATCCAGTGTATCTGGCCCGGGATTTCCGACCTGATGGAGTGTCATCACACTCGGCTCATCACCACGATGGACTACGTGCGGATGCGGGAAGCGACCCACATCCCCTTCGAGGAAGAAACCGCGATGGAAGACGCAAAAAAGATCGTCCGAGAAGCGATCGAGGGCTACGCGGACCGCCAGCGCCGCCAGAAATACGACGTAAATATCCCGGATCGCTCTCAGGAGGCGGTTGTCGGGTTCTCCGATACGGCGCTGCTCGAGGTGCTCGAATCGATCGACCCGGACAACCCCGCACAGCCGATCGTCGACGCGATTCAGTCGGGTCAACTGCGCGGGATCGTCGGCATCGTCGGCTGTCCGAACCCAAAGATGCGGGAGGCCCAGATGTCCGAGAAACTAATCGAAAATCTGCTCGCGGCCGACGTGTTACCCGTCGTGACCGGCTGTATCGGCCACATTATGGCCCAGGGTGGCTATCTGGACCCCGGAAAGGTCGACGAAATGGCGGGCGACGGTATTCGCGACCTCCTGTACACGCTCGGTGACGCGGCCGGACTCGACGGACCGCTCCCGCCGGTTCTTCATATGGGATCCTGTGTCGACAACTCCCGCATCGGCAACGTCATCCGGGCGATTTCGGAAGGTAGTGGCATCCCGACTCGGGACCTTCCGGTCGCCGCGAGCGCACCCGAACTGATCGCCGAGAAGGCAGTCAGCATCGGAACGTGGGCGCTCTCGCTCGGGCTACCCCTGCATACGGCGCCAGGGCTGCGCATCGAAGCGAGCGATGCCGTCACGCAGACGCTTACTGAAGACCTGAAAGGCATCACTGGCGGCCACCTCATCCAAGACGAGACGCCGGACGGTGCCGCGGAAAAACTGATCGGCGCGCTGGACGAACGCCGCAAACCGCTGTTAAACGCGTCAGCGGCGGACACCGGGGAGAGTACTGCAGCCGATGACGACTGATGACAACTACGAACCAACAGATATGAAACTAGCAATCACTGGCAAAGGCGGCGTCGGCAAATCGACGCTCTCGGCGGCAATCGCACAGGAGATAGCGGCCGATCGGGAGCTGGTCGCTATCGACGGCGATCCGGATATGAACCTCGCGAGTACGCTCGGCATCGAGCAACCGGCACCGATCACCAAGGAAACGAGCCTCATCGAGGACCGAGCCGGTTCGTCCGGAGGACTCCTGCAAATGCAACCGGAGGTATCGGATGTCCTCGAAGACTACTCAGTACCGTTCGGGGCTGCCGGGCGACTTATCACGATCGGGCCGCCTGAGGGCGGCGGAACGGGCTGTATGTGCCCGGAGAACAACTTCATCCGCGCGCTGGTCAATCAGGCGCTGGATGCCAACGACGTGGTTATGGATATGGAAGCCGGGATCGAACATCTCGGCCGCGGCACCGCCGACGATATGGACGCGATGATCGTCGTGATTGAACCGTCCCGCGCTTCGATCGAGACGGCCCACCAAATTCAGTCGCTGGCCAACGACATCGGCATTGCGGAAATTTACGGCTTGCTCAACAAGGTCCGCGACGAAGACGAGGCTGAACTCGTTCGCGAACAGACTGACATCCCGATTCTCGAGACGTTCGGGTACGACGAAGCGGTCGCTGCAGCCGGACTGAAGGGAACCTCGCCCGTCGAAGAAAGCGACGCGCTCCGAACCGTCGCAAGCGACGTCATCGACGCGGTATCGTAGCGGTTGCTGTTTCGGTCTTGATACTGATCACCTACACCCGCCGTAAACAGAGAGGGATCAGAGATCCCTCAAGCAGTCGGGCAAAGCCCGACGACGGCGGGGTTTGTCGGTGAACTCCCGGTCTATCCACTAGACCGTGGAAGGCGAGTAGTCGCCATTCCCGTTCACTGTTCCCGACTTCAGGGCAAGGTGATAGGTTGCCCCTCCAGAACCAGACTTGCGCCGGTTCTGGATATATTTGTGTGCAATGTTTCGCGCCGCATTGTAGTCGCTGTGTAGCTCTTTGCCACATTTCTGGCACGCGAACTCGTCACCATCACGGTTGTCCTCGTGCGTAAAGCCACACCCCGTCTCAGAACACCGCTGACTGGTGTAGGCTGGATGGACTGTCTCAACAGAAATTCCGTGTTGGGTGGCCTTGTAGGTGACTTGGCGTTTCAGTTCGTTGAACGCCCACTGCTGGAACTTCGAGGCGTTCGAGATACGGTCACGAATATTCTCCAAGTCCTCGAAGACAATGGTCGTACAGTTCTGAGAAACAGCCTCGTTGACCAGTTCCTTCGATGCGTGGTGCAAGAAGTCCTCTGACCAGTTGGAGAAGGTGTCTCCGATAGACTGGATAGTGCGGTGTGCACTTCGTGTGCCCTGTTGTTGGAGGCGAGCGCGGCGACGTTCGTACTCGCGGCGTCTGTGATTCAGCAGGTCGGCGTTCCCGATGAACGCGCCTGTACTGGTGACTGCGAGATACCCGTCCACGTTCCGGTCTACGCCGAGAACTGTTCTGTTCTCGGCTTCTTCCGACGAATC
>JBEQBN010000191.1:0-3898 GCA_041639775.1 Halapricum sp. | reverse complement strand
AGGGAACTCCGACAGCGGTTCGATCTGGGGGATCATCAGAACACGAACCGTTCGAGGAGCCGCCGTCCGAGCGGCGGCCGTCGGGTAGCCTTCGGGTAGACGGTGACGGTTGTCGCCCCAGTGGGGGGTGTCGGCGGACTATCGTCAAGCAGCACGTGTCGGAGCCGGTGGTCAGCCCCGTCGTGGATGACCAAGTCGGGCGAGGAATCCTGACCACCGTCGGGGCGGACAGCCCTGGATCGGACCGGAACTGAGAGCATCTCCGAAAGGTCCGCCTCGAGGTCAGCGATCGTCTCCTTGTGTCGGTCAGTCCTGTCGCGTCCGGCCGGATACCACAGCGAGAGCGTCCCGTCGTTTGCTGTCACGAGCGTCTCAGCGAGCGTGACAGATCGGGGGCCGTACGGCGTGCCGTCCCCGGAGAGCACGACGTGTTCGGGGCTGTCATAGCCGAGGTTGTCCACCAGCAGGACGTCACAGGGGGCGTGCCTGACTACCCAATCGACTGGATCGCCGAACAGCCGCGAACGAAGCCGGAGCGGTTCGTGTTCGGCGAGAATCGTCGCAACGTCGTGCTCCTCGGCGACGTTGACGATCGCGTGTTTCGTATCGTGGCTGACGATCTCCTCGGCGTCGATCGTGACACCGGACGCCGCGGCGAACTCACTGATCCGCCGCTCGAAGGACCGATCGGCCGACGACTGGACAGTGACCTCGTCAGTGAGCGGGGCCTGATCCGGAATCTCCTCGAAGCGGACGGCGATCACGCGGCCGTCGTTCGGACGGGCGATGTCGGCGGCCATCGAGAGGAGCGAGCGCTCGCGTTCGGCCCCGAGGTCTTTCGTCAGCGCGACAAGCACGTCGTGTGACCCCGTGAGGGAGTCGGATTCGATATCCGCGATCGCGTCCCGGCCGACGCGGCGTCGAATCGCATCGCGCGCGACACCTTCCCGGCGGACACGGGGCCGGACGTAGAGCGCGTACCAGACGACGCTGGCGAGCGTGATGATGGCCGCACCGGCGAGTGCGATCATCCCCATCTGGGTCAACAGCAGCACGCCCGTGACGGCGCCGAAGAGCTGCATCCAGGGGTACAACGGCGAGGTGAACGCGGGCTCGTACTCGGCGCTACCCTGGCGGAACGCGACGACGGCGACGTTGATCAGCGCGAACACCATAATCTGGAAGGCGCTGGCGAGTTTCGCGATTTCGAGGATCGGGACGAACGCGATCAACACCAGCATAACCGCCCCTGTGAGCGTAATCGACGTGACTGGCGTCCCGAATCGATCGCTGACGGTCGACAACGATGGCGGTGCCAGCTTGTCACGACTCATCGCGAAGGGGTACCGCGATGAGGAAAGCACGCCGGCGTTGGCCGTCGAGATCAGTGCGAGAACGGCCGCGACGATGACGACCACGACCCCGGCCTGTCCGAGCGTCGCCTCGGCTGCGACGGCGACCGGCGTCAGCGAGCCGGCAACGGCGCCGGGATCGGTGATCCCGACCATCACGGCGACGACAGCCACGTACAGAATCGTTGTGAACGCGAGCGACCCGAGGATGCCGAGGGGGATGTTCCGGTCGGGGTTTTCGACTTCCTCGGCGACGCTGGCGACCTTCGTGACCCCGGCGTAGGAGACAAACACCAGCCCGGTCGCGGCGAGCAAGCCGCCGACGCCGTCGGCGAAGAAGTTCGCGTAATTGGCCGACTGGACGCTGGGGGCACTCCCGGCGGCAAACCAGCCAAGCGCCGCCAGCATAACGACGACGATCCCGACTTGGAGCCGGCCGGTCTGTTTCGCCCCGAGGAGGTTGACGAGGATGAGCACCGTCGCTAACCCGAGTGCGACCGGCTTCAGCGGGAGATCAAAGATGAGCAGCAGGTACGGAACACCGCCGACCAGCGCCAGTGCACCCTTAAACGACAGCGAGAACCACGTCCCGACGCCGGCAACCGTCCCGAGCAGCGGCCCCATCCCACGCTCGATGTAGATGTACGTCCCGCCGGCTTCCGGCATCGCGGTCGCCATCTCCGACTTCGAGAGGGCGGCAGGAACGACAAGTAGACCCGCGAGGAGATACGCGACGATTACCGCGGGTCCGGCGATTTTCAACGCGAGTGCCGGCAAGATGAAGATGCCACTGCCGATCATCGCACCGATGCTGATTGCAAGTACTGACGGGAGTCCGAGGTCGCGTTCAAGTTCCTTCATACAGTCGCCTC
The DNA here is from genome assembly GCA_041639775.1 of Halapricum sp. Lineage (GTDB taxonomy): Archaea > Halobacteriota > Halobacteria > Halobacteriales > Haloarculaceae > Halapricum. The sequence continues at coordinate 1,674 of JBEQBN010000191.1, read as the reverse complement.
CAGGCTCGTGGAAGTGGTCGAAACCCGATCAACCAGCGCGTTCGACAGCGTCGTCGACACACAGATCGGTTCGTGAGCGGTGCCCTCGTCGGTGGCCACGATGACCGGTGAGGCGTCCGCGATAACGGCGCCGAACTGACCGGTTCCGAGGGCATAAGACGCCACGAGAGGTCCGTGGGCAGTCGTAGGTCCGTTCGGATGCAGTGCCATTGTTATAGCTGTGTCCGATGGCTGCTGTCCATAGCAATACTATGCAGACGGAGCAGGATAAATCTCCCGACGATATTGACGGATCGTCAAAATAAGGACCATAATATCGTGTTACGTCTTGAAGGAGAGAGCGAGACGCCCCGGACGAGCGACGGTATCGGTCCCGCGAAATGTCGAAAACACCATAATTGTGCATCCAGTAGAGAGCAATCAATGAAAGACGGTGAGTTGGACTCAGTGGACCGATCCATCCTCTATTATCTCCAGCAGGACGCGCGACACACCTCTTCTAGCGACATCGCGTCCGAACTCGATCTGTCCCCGAGCACGGTGCGGACGCGACTCAGCAAACTTGAAGAGAGCGGGATCATCCGGGGATATAACATCGACATCGATTACGACGAAGCCGGGTATCCACTGTACACGAAGATCATCTGTACGGCACCGGTGACCGAGCGAGACGAGCTCGCCAAGGCGGCCCGCGACATCAACGGTGTCACGGCCGTTCGAGAGATTATGACTGGAAAGCGCAACGTGTACGTCAACGCGATTGGGAAATCGCACGACGACCTCAACCGGGTCGCCGAGGACCTCGACACGCTCGGGCTGGAAATCGTCGACGAGCAGATCATCCGCGACGAGTACGTCTGCTCGTATCACGGCTTTCTCGACGACGAGCTCGACGATGAGACCGAGTGACATCCTCCGCGCCGTGAGCGGAGAGAGATCTGCGATCCCTCGGACTATGCGAACGGCGAAGCCGTGAGCAGATGGCGTGAGACGAAGTCACTCGAGCCAGTTGACCCGAGGCGATTTACCAGAAAATCAGGCGCAAAGCCCCACCCTCAACGAGCGCCGGGGCGTCCGATCCATCGGACGCACAAGCGAGTAGGGTGGGGATACGCGCCGTAAGCTTGGTTCGGCGTTCACCAGACTGTGCCTGACCGGATATTCCACCGAGATGGAAATAGTTTTATTTGTTCGATAACATAGATTATGTATGGCGAATACGGTCGTCACACGCACCTTTCGAGCGAGGATTCGCAATCACTCGCAAGTGCGTGACGACCTCGATTCGCTCGGGTTCGCCGTCCTCAGAAATCTTCGATTTCTGATGGGCTGCACAAAAGCTCCGCTTTTGTGAACGCTAGCAAGCTCTGGAACGTTGGTCGCTGGACCGCCCAACGTGTCTGGGACGCTTGCGGCCAGATCCCCGGCGCTAACGCGCTCACGGCCTACCTCAAAAAGCACGAACGCTATGCGGACTTGCATTCTCAGTCCAGTTCGTTCGAAAGACTTCGTCTTTCGTGATGCCAAAAATCTCCGATTTTTGAGCACAACGAGTTCTCCAGGAACTCGGTGAGGCGTTCACCAGTTGGGTCGGCAAGCGCGAAAACGGGGACACGAAAGCGAACCCGCCCGGATACCGCAAACGCAACGGCGAACACCCACGCTCGACGGTCA
>JBEQBN010000190.1:0-3913 GCA_041639775.1 Halapricum sp. | reverse complement strand
GTCGCCTGCGAGCAACGCGCGCGGCTACTGGCCCGTCGCGCCGGCGAACTCGGTGAGTACATCGGCACCGTTGATGACTACGGGCGGCTGGAAGACGAAATTGACTGCACGGTTCCGACGACGTCCCTCGAGCAGGACGCTGGCTATCATGCTGTGTTCGGCGACCTCGTCGACGAGCGGCTCGATCAGTGGGGCGAGCAGCGCCGGGCAGTTCTTCGCGATGAGGCCGATGCCTACCTGGAGCGCCGCTTCGGCACGGGTGACACGTTTCAGTACGACGCGGATCGCACACTCGATTTTGAGACCGCCGCTGGCTCGCTGACGCCGTCGTTGAACGACGGTGGGGACGTGCGGGCCGACATTCACGTTACAGCCGACTGTGCCCCGGCCACGCTCTGGCACGCAATCGCCACGTCGAACGGGTTCCAAGACGCGCTGGTTGCGGCCGTGCGCGAGCTCTGCCAGGGCACAACCCACGCTGATCGCGTCGCGACCCTTCGGGAGGCGGGCGTGACTGCGGCTGACGGTGGCCTCGCCACCGTCCTCGCCGCACTCGATCGCCCGGCTGAGGATCCCGCCCACCAGGACGCACTGGCGCTGGTCGCCGGGATCGGCCAGGACGGCGCGACCGACCTCGGCCACCTGCCGATCGAACTGATCACGGACGGCCCGCTGGCGGCGCTGGATGCCGCTGCAATCGTGCCGAGTGTGTCGGTGCTGTTGCCGGAGGGCTTTCGCGACCGTCGGCGCGAGCAGCGCGAGACGACGCTGTGGATCCTCTGTGCGCTCGGCCGCGTCGCGGACGTGCGTGTGACGATGACCGGCCTCGTGGCTAGCTGGCTGCGCTCGGAGCATCGCGATGAGCTGCCGCCCTCATTTAGCGCCCAGTGCATCGCCGGGCGGGACAGCCGGACCACCTCGACGCGACTGCGAGCAGCCCACGACCAGCTCGATCCCGACGGTCGGGCCGTCGAGGTGCTCCGGACACTCGCCGCTGAGCCGGCGCATACGCTGTCCTATCACGAACTCGTTGCCCAGAGTCCCGTCAGCAAAAGCCGCATCAGTCAGCTGTTGGGGACGCTCGAAGACCTCGCACTCGTCGAACGCTACGGGCCACGCACCGCCAAGCGTGTCGAACTCCTCCCACTGGGATCGGCGTATCTGGACACGCTGGACGCCGATCTCGGCCGAGAAGCCGAACTCAACGCCCTGTTTAGCGAAACCGGAAGCCAGCCTGACAGGCCGTGTAATCCCGCGCACACGAGGACCGGGGGGGATGGCCCCGACGATGCCGCCGACCGCGACGCCGACGGCGCGGGCCCCTACCGCACCCGCTGGCTGTCCCGGCCACAGCACGCCGCCATTGCCGGGACCGCCCGGAGCGGCGGCGTCACGACCGTCGACGCACCGCTGGATGCGACGGATGCCGAGCAACGCCGGACTCGCTACGCCAGTTACGACGGCGATCGCGACGAGCTGGTGCTGTCGAACTGGGTGACCTCGCCGCTCCAACACGTGGTGAGCACTGCACTGACTTTATCCACGCCGAAGGTCCTGCAGGCCGCACTCCCCACGGACCGACTGGAGAATCTCGACCTCGATCCGGTCGCAACCCGGTACTGCCGGTGTATCGGTGGGTTCCCCGAGGAAGCCGAAGCCGATCCGCAGGTCCTCCTGGACAACCTCATCGAGTGGGGCCAGGAACTCGCGGCGATGACGACTGACCTCCAGCACGAGGAGTATGCCGATCGCGACCAGTTCCGCGGCCGGATCATGCAGTCAGCGCATGGCCTGGCCGGGTCGATCGTCCACCTGCTGGATGAAGCCGGCGTCACCATCCATCGCGAACTCCTGTTGGCGCCGGGCCTGGATCACGAGACGCTGGATTCGATCCGGGCGACGCTGCTCCATGAAGCCCAGATCCAGTCGCAGTACCGCGATCACACGGTCTACCGCCAACTCTACGAACAGCGGCCGGACAAGGTGCGCCAGGCGCCACTCGTCGACGTCGACGCCGCCGATCCCTTCGGCGAGTACATCGGCTCGCTGACGATCCGCGGGCCCCACGCTAGCGATCTCGGCCAGCATCTCGAAGGCTCCCTCCGCAGCGCCAGGAAGCCGACCCGTGAGAATGCGCCGGAGATCGCCGTCCGACTCCCGATCGGGACGGCTGGTCGCGAAGCTTACGCCGCAACGATATCGCGACTGTGTTCACAAAAGAACCTCCACAGTACCCGGGAAGCCGTCACGCTGTGCCGGGCGCTAGCCGCCAGTCCCCATGCCGTTGCCGACGGTCTCCACTGGCTGGAACGTGAGGACACGCCGCGAGATCTCCGTCTCGACGAGGTGCGATACGCCCTGGCCCAGCTGGGCTCTAGCCGTCTACTCCCCGACGCCGCGCCGACTGTCAGCGCGGCGGTCGCGACGCTGCTTCGAGCCGAGCAGCCCCTCACTCAGACGGAACTCGCGGAGCGGGCCGACGTGTCGACGCGGTCGCTCCGGAAGTACGTCGACGTACTGGCAGCGCTGGATCTCGTTCGCGAGACCGAGGGCGGCTATCGGCTGGCGTTGCCGTTCCAGGACGACGACCGTAGCGACCGAAGCTGCCCCGAGCCCGTCGCCACCGACGCGACCACCGCGACCGAACTGCTCTGGGAGGTGGCCGACGTCCTCCTGGACGAGCCGGTGCGGCTGGGCGACTTCGACGATCCGGTCGGGGCCGCATTCGCCCATCCCGTCGACTTTGATGCGCTACGGCGGGAATGTCCGCGGATCAACCCCTGGGTTCGCGTTGCCAGAATCCTCTGTGGCGAACCATCTGGGCCGGAACAGGTGGTGCAATTCGGCCAGGTGTCGGCACAGACGGCGCTGGATCAGTATTCGGCTGGGACGATTCCAGGAGTCACCTCTCCAGCTGACGACTAAAACAATCTTCTGCAGACACGGAGTCCATACACCGAGTGATGTCACGTGGCTCGCTCTATCTCTTGGAGGAAACTGAGCGAGTTGAGTCCGTTGAGACATACCTCTTGGCGATGGGTCGGCCGTCCCATTCTGGTTCGTGAGAGGTGGCCATCTGGATGTAACTAAGCTTACTAATCTACAGTTGATCCAGCAATCGATTACGAAGATCGTCTCACGAACTGCGCTATTCGCTATTCTTCGTCTCCGAAAATTGATGAGTGTCGATCGCGCAAATCAACAAAATCCCGAACCACGCGAAAACGGAACTCCTGGTATAATAAGAAACTTAAATTCTCTCTAGTCAATACTGGTATTAACAAACTACGTTCTATCCGTACAGAATATACCGAAATTACTCTCGTGAGTGGCCAAGATGCCCGTAAAGTGGCCGTAGCTGATTATTCTCGCCATAGCAATGAAGAAAATTGCATCCTAAGCTATTCTTTGGGGCCCACGATGCCGAGTTAGGAAATTCGCAGTTCTTCAAAGTGGAAAAATACACACTCAGGGCCTGTGGGTAGGCCCAGACGGCCGTATTAGACCAATCTGAACTGCCTATTGGTTGAAAACACCGGTCTCAAGCGCTCTTTGGGGCCCACGTCACCGTATTGGGGGTCAAAATACGGCCGAAAAACACAGATCCGGCGTCTCTGGGGGCCCAGCCTGTCTATTTGGGGCCCAGCGTCAATTTCGACACCGCTGAAATCAGATCGAATATGAAAACAAATTGATTTGGTGGAGAAAACCCGTTTCTTACAGTGGCTACAGTCAAGAATACGTGACTTTAGCGATTTGACTTAACAGGACAATATTGCCGTTAGAGGGCCAACGAGCGATTTTGTGACCCCCAATGGATTTCTAAGGCTCTTAGAATTTGTTAAAATCTCAAACACCCCCCGAATCTCATCCAAAGTAAAGGGTCCGGATGCGGGTAGAGGGAGGGGGTGAC
>JBEQBN010000189.1:0-3914 GCA_041639775.1 Halapricum sp. | reverse complement strand
ACAGCGGTGCCCCGTTGTAGATCTGCTTGCCCAGCAGGTCAGCGGCGCGCTTGAGAAAGACGCCGCTCCAGATGTCGTCGAACCGGCCGACGTCCCAGGGGTTGTCGTCCATCGGCAACTGATAGAACGCCGGGACGACCTCGCGTCTGAACGCGAGGTTCATCGAGCAGACTGTCAGGTACTGACCGTCTGCGGCGACGAAGTCCTCACCGTAGTCGTCCACCTCGAGTCGGGTCTGGGCCTGGCCGTCGAGATCGCCGTCCATCAGGATTCGGACGGCATCGAGGTCCGGAACGTTCGTCCACAGTCCCTGCGAAGCGACGATCTCGGAGACGGCCGTCGTCTCCGCCCGGACGGTCTCGCCCATCGCACTGTAGGGGTAGCCGCGCGGGTACAGGTCCGTGTCGGTCTGATAGAGGACGTTCACCCACTGTTCGTCGGACGCGACGGATTCGATCGACCCCTGATAGTGGAGGTTGTCGATGTGCGTTCCGAAGAAGTCTCTATCCTCGTGTGGCAGCGTGTCGTCGTCGATGAACACGCCGTACTCGAACTCGCCCGCCCAGAGATACAGCAGGCCGAAACTCGTCTGGGCGTGGCTGGCTTCGGGGATCAGGTGGCTGTATTCCTCGATTCCCTGCTCGGCGAACCACGCCTCGCGGGCGCTCCCGTCGAAGACGTCTCCCGAGACGTCGATGTCTTCGAGCATCGACTCCATACTGCCGGTGTCACAGAAGTCCTCCGTCACGAGCACGAAATGCAGCCGGTCGGTATCGAACCCGTGGCGGCGAGCGTTTGCCACGTACTCGCGTACACACTCGTACTCCCTGATCGTCGGCACGATCACGCACATATCAGCGGTCATTGGCTACTCACCCTTCTTTAGGCCAGCCTAAAGAGTGTGTCGTTCCGGTGCCTGTGGTCGGTGAGAGATGCCGCCTACGGATACCGACTGCCGACAACTGCGAAGGACGCCGCACCGAGACAGATGAACGCGACAACGAGCAGGCTGTAAGCTGACTTGCCGGTCGGATCCGAGAGCGACTGCCCGAGTGAACCGAGGCCGACAATAAGCAGTCCACCGACGAGAGCGGCGTCGGCGTAGCCGTTCCAGACGTCTTCGAGGGTAGTCTCGACGCGCCCCAGCCACCACTCGTCAGTGGGCCGGAACAGCGACGCCAGGCCCCCGGCGCCGACCACAGCGAGGACTGCAATGACGCCGATACCAGCGAGCGACACGAGCAACCACGGCGGACCGATTCGCGTCCTGGCGAGTACGAAGAGGAGGACGAATGCGACGACTGCGGCCCCGCTGAGAAGTCCAGCGAGCACGCTGCGGACGGTCTCGGTCACACTCGGTCGTTACTCGTCGTCGTTCTCGACCTGGTCTTTGATCGAGCGGAGTTCGGACTCGACATCGACGGACGGGCCAGTCTCAACCGTCTCCTCCTCGTCGAGTCGATCTTCAATATCAGCCTGGAGTCGCTGGGCGTCTTCGAGCAGATCGCGTGCCTCACTGTCCGGGGGCTGTCCGTCGAGCGCGGACTGGACGTCTTCGAGAGCACCCTCCAGACGTGTCAGTGCCCTCGACCCGGCCCGCTCGGCCCGTCGGGAGACTGACTCCTCGCCGGCGTCGGTGTCGCGACCGTCGGCCAGCCGGAGCGTGCGCTGGAAGAGTTCCAGCGCGCGGACGTTCGTTTCGAGCAGCAGTATCGCTCCCGGAATCGCGATCTCGCTAGTGAATTGCCTGAGATCCCCGGACTCCGGCGGTCGCGGGGCCAGCGGGAACCGCCGCTCGCGTTTGAGTTGCTCGCGCAATTGGGTGACTGTCCGGGTGAGTTCCGCGAGTTGCTGTTCGATGTCCTGTGTATCCTCGTCGGCCATACCGACTTCTTCGTCCGCCACCGCCCTAAAACCGGCGTGGTGTGTCGCCGGCCTGTCGAGAACATCCGAACGCTTTTGTCTTTAGGCCCACCTAATCTATGCCGATGGCAGATACCCGCACGCCCGACGACGCGGTCGAGAACTGGCCGTCGGTGTCGGCTCACTCTCCGACGGATGACAAGACGGTCTTTACCGAGGACGGTAATCCCGACGGCTGGATCGCGACGGATATGACCGTCGAACCGCCACAATAGTCTGTCGGTCGCGACTCGATCTATTCGACGACGAGCGTGTCGTCTTCGAGGTAGTGATCGATATGGTGGGCGTCTTCCTCGACTTCGATGAGAAGTTGTCGGAGGACCTCAGCGGTCGCGTGATCGCCGAGATTCGTCGCGAGATCGACGTGATCCCGGAGGCTCTCGATGATGTCGCCGTAGATCTCCAGGTCGTTCTCCAGGGACGTGCGCACGTCGTAGACGTCGTCACCCTCGGGGTCGACCGGCGCGTGCGCTTCGAGGTTCTTTCCGCCCGCGACCGGAGCGCCGCCGATCGCCTGTAGCCGTTCGGCGAGTTCGTCGGCGGCCTCCTCGGCGTTCCCTGCGGCCTCACCGAGGAACTCGTGTACATCCCGGAACTCCGCACCCTCGACGTTCCAGTGATGCTTTTTGAGCTGGTGATACAGGACGTACGTCGCGGCGAGATCCGTATTCAGCGCTTCAACGATCTGTTCGGCCTTGCCGTGCTCCAAGCGGAGACGGTTCTCGTCGACTGTCCCAGCCTGCTGACGGACTTCTTCTTGAGTACTCATTGCATCCGTTCGTATGGGCGGAATCCCCTTATAGCTTTCTTATTTTGAAATGCGTTTTTGCAAAACAGAAATTGAAATTCTGGATTGCGGAAGAAATTGCGGCAACCTATGACACACTTGAGAGCCCGGTGCTACGCTTGTGACGACAACGTCGCCTGACACCTCCGCGTACTCTGAGTAGATTATTAAAATTAATTTTATTTAAATTATTATAATATATGGTGAAGCTACACGTCGGAAGACCTGCTGGGTTCGCCTTTCGGGACCTCTCCTGGCCTATTCACGAGGGCGCTATCGTACGGATGACCCGGCACGGACGTACAACGGCCACTATCAGTCGTCGTCTGGCGCGAGGGTGCCGTCGGGAGCCTGTCGTGTCGCAGTCGGTGACCCGACCTGTTCGTCGGACTGGAAAACGAGGGAGACGCGTTGGTGACCTAATCGAATCACGAATGCGCCGATAGCGGCCAGACAGATCACTGCAAACGGTAATCCGGTGACGATGACCGACGAGCGCAACGCCGAAGCCCCGCCGAGGACGACCAACACTGAGGCGACAGTCCCCTGTAGCACACCCCAGAACAGCCGATTGATGCGCGAGGGGTTCTCCGCACCGCCAGTGGTGAGCATCGCCACTGCCAGCGTTGAGGAGTCTGCCGACGTGGCGAAGAAGGTCACGATCAACACCAGAAAGAGCGCGCTCCAAAGTTCACCAAGGGGCAGAGCACCGAACAGCGCATATCCCGCGACACCGTTGCCGAACGCACCGACCGGACCGAGAATATCCACGACGCCTGTGTGTTGAAACCACATTGAGGTCCCGCCGATGACAGTGAACCAGAGGACGGATACGCCGGTCATCGTGACAAAGCCTGTAAAAAGCACTTCCCGGACTGTCCGTCCCTCTGAGATTCGGGCGAGGAACAGACCGACAAAGGGTGCCCAGGCAATCCACCACGACCAGTAGAACACAGTCCAAAACGAGACCCAGGTGGTCCCCCCTTTGACTCCAACGCCGGTAAACAGGCTCATCTCGAGGAAGTTCACGAAGTACGTCCCCAGTGCAGCAGCCCCGGTGTTGAGTACGTTCAGCGACGGTCCAAAGACGAGCGTTACCACGAGTAACACCCCCATCAGCGCGAGGTTGAAATCGGAGAGTCGTCGGATACCCCGATCGATGCCGGCCAACAACGAGACGGTAAACAGAACCGTAATGGCGACG
>JBEQBN010000188.1:0-3921 GCA_041639775.1 Halapricum sp. | reverse complement strand
AATACGCAACTAGGTCAACGACGACATCGGGGTCGACACGGTCTGCAACAGCCTGCAACTGTGTGTCATCGCGGCGATCACACGTGACGTGTCCGACAGTAGGATCATCAGCAAACGGGTTCGGGTGCCGACCACGGTTGCAGAGGACGATGTCGTATCCGTGCTTGCGAAACTCCGAGACAGTCGCCCGACCGATAAAGCGCGTCCCGCCGATACACAGCACCGTTGGCATACCTGCACGTGCGGGCGAAAGCCCAAAACTGTTGGGCGCTACCTACACCGCGTCTCGATCGCGTCGCGATACCCGTCCCGGTAAGTCGGGTACGCAAAGTCATAGCCAAGTTCCCGAAGTTTCGTGTTGTTGACCCGCTTGTCCGCGCCGATCCAGTTGCGGGCCGCATCTGAAAGGCCCGGGTCGTCCAGTCGCTCTGCGATAGTCTGTTTGGCCGGCTCCGGCTCGTCACACTGTCGGGCCAGCCAGTCTGCGAAGTCCCACTTCGAGACCGGTTCGTCGTCGACGACGTTGACCACCTCACGGCGCGCGTGATCGCCTGCGAGCAGGAACCGGACGGCACCGGCGGCGTCGTCGCGATGGACCATATTCAAATGGCCTTCAGTGACCGGGCCATCGAGATACCGATCGAGACGATATCGGTCGGGACCGTACAGACCCGCAAACCGAGCAACCGTGCCGTCCGTGTCGTCGATCGGGCGCTGGCGAGCGATCCGCTCGGCCTCTGTCAGGACCTGCCCGCGCTCCGTTTCAGGATCGATCGGCGTCGTCTCATCGACCCAGTCACCATCACGGTCGCCGTAAACACCAGTACTGGACGTGTAGACGACCCGATCCGGGACGGTCTCTCGGTCACAGAAATGATCGATCGTCGTTCGGAGTCCCTCGACGTACGTTCTGCGGGCGGCGTCGGCGTCGCGGCCGCCGCTGGAGGCCGCAAAGACTATCCAGTCAGCGTCCGGGACGGCAGCGAGCGTCTCCGTCTCGGTAACGTCGGCTTTCACGGCTGTCGCTCCGACGTCTTCGACAGTTCGGAGGCCTGCCTCCGAGCGACGAACGCCGACAACCTCATACTCGGGTTGTAACTGTCTGGCCAGTTCACAGCCGACGTAACCACACCCAAGTATCGCGACGCGAGTCACGACTTGGCCTCCAGTAACTGATGGAGACGCGCGTACTCTTCGAGGGTGATCGGGTGGCGACCCTCGACTTTCTGCTGGATCGTCTTCGGATCGAGGTCGCCGTCGAGTTGCGCTGCGATGGCATCGACATCCATCACGGCAGTCGTCATCCCGATCAGAAGTATATCTCTGGCTTCGGCAGCGATGGTCTCGGCGTCAGGGAACTCCGGGGACACTGCGAGCATCGACGCCACGTCCGTGAGCGAGAGTTCGCCGATCCGATCAGGAACAGTCGTCTCAGCGCTCGCCGGCGAAGCCACATCGATAGCAGCGATTGCATCGACCGTCTTTGCCGAGAGGTCTGTCTCAGTCGTGACGGTCTCGCTGCCCCGATCCTCGATTACGTCAGCGACAGTCATCAGATATGCCGCGAGCAACTGTTCTGGCTTGTGCTCGCCGGCGTCCGGGAAGTGTCCGGTCAGCATACATCACGCTATGGGACGAAAGTACAAGTCGGTAGCTATTGTCAGCCAAGTGAGTGTCGAAAATCGCCGACCCACCGTGGATTTATACACGTCCGTACTAGACCGACACGTATGCCAAAGATCGAAGTATCGTTGCCAGATCGCATCGAGAACGACATCCAGCGACTTATTGAGCAGGGAGAGTTCGTCAACCACGACCAGGCCGTCGAAGAGTTGTTGACGATGGGCGTCTCCGCCTATGACGTGGAAGAAGAAGAGACAACACCGGGGACTGCCGAAGAAGATATGTTCTCCCAGACTGTCGAGGACCAGCAGGACCCAGCAATGCAGGACGAACCCCGCGACGACGGGTACACCTTCTGACAGACGTGACACGCGTAGACCCGGATACGCTCGAAACGCAACTCAAGGTGGAATTCGACGCCGCTGATCGGCCAGCACACGTCGTCACCAGGCAAGCACGTGATTTAGCCGACGCTGAGCAGATCGAATCAGATCTGGATTGCGAATTGACAGCTGATCGCATCGTTTCGAACCTTCGTGACGCGCCATCGGGGCACTCGCTTATCGAACGCTGGAACTGGTGGCTCGGAGCACTGGAGCTGTCTCACGGCGGCTACGAGCGGTTTCGGATCCGGCCCGACGCAGTGTGAACTACCCCATCCCACTCGCTCACAGCCTCTTCCCGCGGGCCACCGGCCCGTTCGGATGGTCAGAGAGAGCTCCTGACCCTCTCGAGTTGAGGCCCGGACGCTCCGCCTCGAAACTGCTGAACTGCGTTTCAAACCGGATACTTTACCACGCTGAGTCGTGAGAAAGGACGTATGAGCACCGACGAACGGTTCAACGGACTACTCAAGCGGCCGTCGGACAGACTCGAGCTGTTCGGGACACTCACAGGCGTGTTACTCGTATTGATGGGACTGGGAACAGTTGCCGGGATGCCCTGGCAGACGAACGGCGATATTGCCGTCTCGGTCCTTCAACTCTTCGGCGTCCTGGGAACGATAGCCATCGGTGTTGGACTGGTGTGGCTGACTCGACAGTGAACAGACGGCCGGTAACGAGCTAGTCCTTGTTCGGCAGAGACGCCAGCCCAACCAGTAATATCCCGGCGAAAGCACTGACGAGAACGACCCCCCACAGTCCCGCCTTGCGCTGCTCGTAGCTATCGATCGCCGACTGTGTACTCCGATACGATTCGTGTGTCTCGGTCGTGTTGGGCGCGAGTCGGACAGTCCCCGCATCGGGGAAGTGAACGAAGTACGACTCACCATTGAGGTCGGTCGACTCACCTTCCGAAAGTCCAACACGGACCGTCTGAGCTACCGTCCTATTCAAAGGGACACCGGACGACGTAATATTTCCAATCGTCGTCTCGTTTCCCATATACGCAAGCGTCTCACCTTCGACCAATGACTTCGTCTCCGGCGTCGGGAGATACGCATCGAGTGACTGCCGCGTATTGTTGCGATACTGCACGTACTGCGTCCCGTTCGGGTATTCGCCAAGCGAGTCAGCGACAGTGTTGTCTGTCAGCAGCAGACGGGTGACGTTTTGCTGCTGGACGAGCGCCGCTGACGTTGGGTCGGTTTCGTTGGGAATGACGACACGATACTCCGACCCCCAAGAGACCGTTGCCTCCGTGCCGGTGATGTTGGTTATCGTTCCAGCAGGGACATACTGGTCGTCGTGTTCGATTGTGATCGCTCCACCTCGCTCGAACGTCGTGTTGACCGATCGGTTGTCGACCGCCTCGACACGAAGTGTCGGCGGATCGGTCGAACCGTTCAGTACGACCTGAGACGCACGCTCGTTGAACGTTACTGTCGATCCATTGAGCAGCGTTACCGTCTCGATGGACTGATCAGCCCACGAGACAGTGCGCCAGGAAATTGTCGAGTTGGATTCAAGCGTCGTCGTCTCGGTCGCGTCAGGGTCCGTCCAGGTCAACTCACCCGATCCGTCACCGATCGACGAAACTGTGTACGTGCGATCCCCTGCTGTGAATGTATTTCCCTCCGTGTAGCTCTCGCCAGCGAGATCGACCTGCGGCCGATCCGCCATCCCAACGTATGCATAAGCACCTGCACTAACGACTACGAAGAGAACAAAATACACCGCTGCGGCGCGTCGTTGCATACCGTGTCGATGGGACGGGATGACGTATAATCGTTGCCGTTCTTCCGATCGACTATTTCGCCGAAAACGACAGTCTTAGCCGTTACCGGCAATTATTTCTCCTTCGTTAGCCGCCAATGGAACACGGTAGTCGGAGTCGATGCATCGATCTACGAATCTA
>JBEQBN010000187.1:0-3921 GCA_041639775.1 Halapricum sp. | reverse complement strand
CCCGGTTTGCCAGCTCTGCGGCCTGTTTCGCTGTGGTATGGCCGGTCTGGCCGGCCCGGTCGCGGCGGTCCCCGGCGAAAGTCGCCTCGTGGATCAGCAGATCGGCGTCCTCGCTCGCCTCGGTCGCGGCGGCCGTCGGGCGCGTGTCGCCCGTGTACACCACGCGCCGACCCGGACGCGGGGGGCCGACGACCTCCTCGGGCTGGATCGTCCGTCCGTCGTGTTCGACTGGCTCGCCGGCGTGGAGTTTCGAGTACTTCGGCCCCGGCGAAATACCGAGTTCCTCCTCGGCTTTCTGTCGGTCGAACCGGCCCTTTCGGTCGTTCTCGATCAAGACGTAGCCGATCGATTTCGTCCGGTGGTCAGTCTCGAACGCCTCGATGGTGTATTCGTCGGTGTCGAGCACTGTGTCACTGGGACGAACCTGGTGGATCCGGAGCGGATAGGTCGGCCGTTCGCCGGTCGCCTCGATTAGCTGTTCGAGTTGACTGCGGGTCCCGTGGGGCGCGTGAATCGCCAGTGGCTCGGTCCGATCGTTAAAATCCAGCGTCTGCAACAGGCCGGGGATCCCGAGGACGTGATCACCGTGCAGGTGCGTGACGAAGATGTGAGAGACGTCGAACCCGGTCGAAAAGCGCATCATCTGACGTTGGGTCCCCTCGCCACAATCGAACAGGAACCGCTCGCCCTCCCGGCGCAACAGGACGGCCGAAGGGTTGCGCTCGGTCGTCGGCACGGCCCCGCTGGTCCCCAGAAACGTCACGCGCATCTCGTCGGGCACTCCGGGAGCCGCGAGTAAACCCCCTTCGGATCGCCACAGCGTTTTTACCCGTGGTTGTGTATGTCACACATATGAAGTTCGTCATCGTCGGCTTCGGCCGGGTGGGCAAACGAACCGCACGGATCCTCGGGAGCGAGGACCACGACGTCACGATCGTCGAGATCGACCCGGAGAAAGTCGACCGCGCTCGCGAGGAGGGATTCGACGTGTTGGCGGGCAGCGGCGACGACGAGTCGCTCTTAGAGGAGGCGGGTATCGCGACGGCCGACGCGATCGCGGCGCTGACCGGCGATCTCAACGTCAACTTCTCGGCCTGTATGATCGGCAAGCACCACAGCGCCCGGACCGTTATGCGGATCGACGCGGACTACCGCGAGGAGATCTACGACACCTACGCGAGCGAGGTCGACGAGGTGGTCTATCCCGAACGGCTCGGCGCAGCCGGTGCCAAGACCGCACTGCTCGGTGGTGATTTCAACGTGCTGGCGGACCTGACCGAGGAGCTATCGGTCGCGACCATCGACGTGCCCGAGGGCGCCGACGTGATCGGCAAACGCGTCGTCGCGGTCGAGTTGCCCGGCGATGCGCGCATCTACGCACACGGCCGACACAACGAACCGATGTCGATCCCGCTGCCGAATACGACGATCGAAGCCGGCGATACCGTCGCTGTCTCGACCGATCCGGAATCGCTCGGCGAGATTCGAGCGGCCTTGGGCGCGTAGACAGAAAGGGAAACGAGAGGGGTGGTAGTGGGTGCCCGGGCGCGCGATGAGGATGGGAGGCATACGTCGTGCGCGCCCACTCCGACGGTGTCTTCGGGAGCCCATAAATTCACGTCAGACGGACGCAAGACTCCCGGAGGGCAGTCCGAGAGCGACTGGTACGAACACAATCTGATCGAGTGCCGGAGCCACAACGATTATCATCCCGCGCCACGGAGTACCTAGTACGTGTGAGTTGGTACCACGTACCATCCACGTTCCACGTATGACTACGGACAAACCGGTGCCTGAAACGGACGCGGAGGGACGGTACGCTGTGATCGAGACCGGCGACGGCGAGACAATGATCTACGACCGGGACAATCCCGACGCCTGGGTACAGTCGGACTGCGTTGTCAACATTGGGACGTGACGCCGGTGCTGGCGGGCGCGCCACCGGAGAGATTTCCGCAGACTACAGCTTCTCAGCGTATTCTTCTACGGCCGCCCAGAACGGATCCGTGCCCGGGTGATCAACCGCCTTGCCGTCGACGACCAACCCGGAGCCGTCGACGACTCGCCCGACGTCGGCGGCCGGAATTCCGTCCGCTTGCAGGGCCGCCAGCACGTCATCGACGCCGTCGGGATCGACCGTCGCCAGCAGCGTCCCCTCGCTGATGGAGATCCAGGGATCGATCCCGAAGAAATCACAGGCCTCGTGCACGCCGGGCTGGACCGGGACGTGGTCGCGTTCGATCTCGATCCCGACGCCGGCGGCCCGCCCCATCTCGAAGAGGCCACCGTAGACGCCGCCTTCGGTGGCGTCGTGCATCGCCGTAACTGGGCCGGCTGCAGCCGCCGTCAGGGCGTCTTCGACCGGGCTCATATCGTAGAACCGGTCTTTCGCGTCCGCAATCGTCTCGGCGTCGAGTTCCCCCGCAAGTAGCGACTCGAACTGAATCGAGAGTAGTCCGGTCGCCTCGATCGCCGGCCCCTTGGTGACGATCACGCGATCGCCGGGGTTGGCGCCATCGGGTCGGACGAGATCCTCGCGGTCGCCGACGGCCATCGACGTGCCGCCACCGACCATCGGGTAGTTGCAACCGGCATACCGGGCGGTATGGCCAGTGACGACCGACACACCGAGTTCGCGCGCTTCCCGATCGAAGGTCTCCCAGACGGTCTCGAACTCCGCGTCGGTGATCTCCGGTGGGAGGTTGAAATCGACGCTGAGATACGCCGGTTCCAGTCCCGAGACGGCGACATCGCTGAGCAAGACGTGAAACGCGAACCACGCCGCCCGTTCGAATCCGACCACGGGCATAATAAACACCGGGTCGGTCGCCATCGCCAGTGTCCGCCCGCCGACCTCGATTGCGCCGAAGTCGACGCCGTGCTGTGGCCCGAGGATCACGTCCTCACGGTCGGCCCCTAGGTGGGGATAGATCTGCTGGTCGAAAAACTCGCGGTCGGCCTTGCCGAGTGCAGGATCGCCCATTAGCGGTCAATATCTTTCCGTGGTAGTAAGGCTTGCCAGTCCGGGTCAGCCCAATGTGATCATCGTGATGCCGGCGACGGCCAGCCCGGCGGCGACCAGCCGGATACGAAAGGCGTCCTCCTGCAGAAGGACGCCACCGAGCAGAACGGCCACGACGGCCTGGGTGTTGACAATCGGCGATCCAATGCTCGCGGGCAGCAGCTGAAAGGCGAGCAACACGAGGTGGTTGGCAACGGCGACGAGCAGGCCCGCAGCGGCGAACTTCGGGAGGTCGCGCCGGGTTTCGGCCGGCCAGGACGCACGAGCCGCAAGCGGCGCGACAAACAGCGTGACGATGAAAAACATCACCGGGAGAAACGTCTGGGGCGGAAGCGCGAGTTCCTGCATCAGGTAGCGCTTGCCAACGTCGACGACGCCGAAGGCGGCGGCACTGGCCAGCGCCAACTGTGCGGCGGTCGTCGTCGCGGCCCGCCGAAGCGGTTCCAGTAACTCTCCGGGTTGGTAGTTGGCGACGTAGACGGCGGCTGTCGCGACGAGAACACCACCGACTTGCAGTGGAGTCAACTGTTGGCCGAGTAGGAGTATCTCCAGCGGCAGGACGAACACGGGAACGATCTTGCTGATCGGGGCGACATACGAGACCGCGCCGCGCCGGAGCGCTGCCAGAAACGACAGCAGGGCCAGCCCGGTCATCGCCGAGACCCCGAAGATGACGGTGAACAGCCACAGGTCAGCAGTCGCCGGAAGATAGTCACCATCGATGGTAAACGCCGCGACCGGCAGATACCAGAGAAACGCCGCTCCTTCGACGAGCACGAGGTACACCGGCGAGGGATACTGCGAGAAGTATCGCTTGATGACATAGAGGTATCCGCCAAGCAGTAGCGCCGACACGACGGCGTATCCGATCCCGAGATTCACACCAGAATTACCGGACC
>JBEQBN010000186.1:0-3923 GCA_041639775.1 Halapricum sp. | reverse complement strand
TCTCGTAGTCGGATTGGGTTTCGGTGTCGACGTCGCCGAGTTCGGTCTCGTTGTCCCCGCCCTTGATCGCGATGTAGGCGTCCATCGCCTCGTAGAGCGCGTGGGTATGCTCGGGCTCCTCGAACTCGCCGTCGTAGTGCTTGAGGTATGCCCGCCGGAAGCGCTTGCCCAGTCGCTCCTGGATCACGAGCGGGTGACCGCCCACCTCGGCAACGGACTCGACGATGGCCGTGACGAGCTCCTCCGCGACCGGGTGGGCGTCGATGACGACGTGATCGCCCTCGC
This sequence comes from Halapricum sp., assembly GCA_041639775.1. Lineage (GTDB taxonomy): Archaea > Halobacteriota > Halobacteria > Halobacteriales > Haloarculaceae > Halapricum. The sequence continues at coordinate 3,638 of JBEQBN010000186.1, read as the reverse complement.
TGCAGTCGATCGAGTGATTGACGATGATCTCGGCGTGTTCGCGAACGCGTGGATCCATACCTGGGTATTCGGAGTGACATCTGTAAGTTCCTTCCGGACCGATGGTCAGGCTCTTGAGTCGACCGGGACGTATCGGTGTGTATGGACCCTGAGATACGGACCGTCAACACGCCGGACGAGGACGATTCCGTCTATCAGGACGCTCTTTCGGTTCGGACGGATGTCTTCGTTGAGGAACAGGACGTCCCTGCTGATCTCGAAGTCGACGAACACGAATCAGACGCCATCCATTTTGTCGCCTACGACGGCGACGAACCCATCGGGGCGGCCCGGCTTCGACAGCCGGATGAAACAACTGGGAAAGTCGAACGCGTCGCGGTACGCTCGGCGTATCGCGAGCGCGACGTGGGCACTGCACTTATGGAGCGACTCGAAGCAGTGGCCCGCGAGCACGGCCTCGAAACGATGCGACTGCATTCTCAGGTCCGGGCCGCCCCCTTCTATGCCCAGTTCGGGTACGAGCGCATCGGCGAGCGATTCGAAGAGGCCGGCATCCCCCATATCAAGATGCGAAAGACGATGGCGGGCGAGTGACTTTTGGTGCTTGCCACCCCATATCATAGTGATGGGGACTGCCGAACCATCAGAAGACGACATCGATTCGGAGTTCGAAGCCCTCGACACGGCGACGGCCGGCCAGCCACTGTTTCGAGGGACACATCACTACAGACACGCGACTGTCGAGCGCACGTATTACACACAGGGCTCGGTCCTCAACGTTGAGACTGCATATATCGACGCGGGCACGGAACTGACGACCGTCTCGGAGAGCTGGCTGCTCGAGGGGAATCGACTCCGGCACACGGGCGAGGCCGTAGAGCAGTTCTGTCGCACACACCACTTCGAGGGTCCAGCTACCGACATCCGCTTTTGTCTCGACGGGGAACAGACGGACCACGAGTCCCTAGATGTCGAGGTTCAATCCACGTTTCGACCTGCCCGAACCGTGACCGTCGAGGACGGCGCGGCACTCCGGTATGAGGGTGCCCACACCGCAGGCGATGCACGCATTGAGCGGGCGTTTTTCGTCAGTGACAGCGAAGACTGTATTCGCGTGCGCACGACGTACTTTTGGTCTGAGGAGCGACTGGGCAGTCTCGAACAGCGGCGAGCGTTACTCGAGAACGACGAGTTTGTCGCCACAACCGGCGAACCTGTCGAGGCGTTCTGTCGCCGAACCCATTTGCTCGATCCGGAAGCCGACGTTCGCTACTGTGCGCGTTTGGGCACTGGCAACGCGGGACGCGCTGCGAACACCAGCCACTAGATGCTACGTGGTACGATTGGAAAATGGAGTTGTTTCACTCGCCCCAGTCTTCTTCCAGTTCTGGAGCGGTTTCCAGCTCTACGGGATCGACTGTGACGACCTCCAGTTCCGCACCACAGGTCGAACAGTCGACGATTTCACCGATCTCGACGTCGTCGTGCAGTGTCACGTCGCCACCGCATTCAGGACAGGTTGCCATAGCATTCGACACGTAGGTGTGGTCCCCTATCAAACGGTCGAAATCCGTTCGGCGGACAGGTTTTTGTAGTCGGACTATCACTATTGTGATATGGAACTTCCACTCAGTCCGCTGTTAGTGGCGATCGGGCTCGTATTGGCGACGACTGGTGTGTTCATCTATCGGAAGGCGTTGTACGGCTTCGGCGGACTTGCCGGGGCCGCGGGCGGTCTGCTCGCCGGGACCGCCGTCTCTGCGGAACCTATTGTGCTTGCGGGGGCTGCTCTCGTCGGCTCGATTGTCGGAGTCTGGCTCGTACTGGCCGGGTATCGGATGGCGATTCTCGCGGCCGGCGGGGCAAGCGGGCTGGCAGCCGGACTGTATGCTGTTGGAGGGTCGATCACTAAACCGATGACGCTGGTCGATCCGGTGGTCGCGGCCGGTGTCATCGTCGGGATCGTTGCGGGGTGGTTCCTCCGAAAAGTGATCGTCCTCGTCGTCTCGGCTGGCTGGGGGGCAGCGTTGGTCTCTATCGCGCTTGCGCCCCCGATCGACGACGTCACGAACGTCACTGAGATTGTCGACGCGTTTGTCTCCCCGTGGTTGTACGGCGTCTTCGTCGTCGGTATTGTCGTCCAGATTGGTCTGTACGGCTATTTGCACTACTACAAGGACGACAATGGAGAGGCGGAATCCGGCCTCGTCGGACGGCTACAATAAGTTGAGCTACCTACTGGTGAACCGCCTCAGGGTCAAGTGGTTCGAGAGACTTCGTCTCTCGTCAGCTGCTCACGGCGCTTGCGCCGTTCGCAGGTTCGTGGGACTTCGTCTTCCGGACGACCCCGAGGCGATTCACGAAGTTATTTCGCGCCGCTGGGTGTATCAGTACATATGGCAGAAAGTATCGCACGATCCAGCGGAGCGAAACGGGTCTTGCACATAAACTTCATAGGCTATCTCATTGGCTTCGGCGTGGCACTGTTGCTGTTGCCGCTGTTGCCAATATTCATTGCACTCAAACTCATTGACAGGGTGGGACGCTCGGGGCCGGCAGAATAGTTGCACGCGACCGGACGTTTATATTTGGTTCCGACCCACGCCGGGTTGTGATCGAGACGACACTCGGACAGGAGGAACGATAGTGGCCCACCGCGCGCTGGTCGCCTACGAGCGCCCGAACGGCCGATACGACGTACACACGTCACGACTCGGTGGACTCGATTGGCGACTTGCCAGAACGATCTCTCCAGCGGATCCGTACGCTGGCGGAGATGTCGATCCAAAGCCGAACGTCGTCGCGCGGCCGTTCGAACACGTTCTCACGATGGTTGATCTTGCCCGACACGAAGCGGTCTTTCGTGTCGAAATTGACTATCGGGTGAGAACGTACCTGCCGCTGTGGTTCGGACTTGACCACTATGTCGGGCCGGACACACCAGCGGATCGCGGGTTGGTCGTCGCCGTTGACGGTCCAGACGAGGCAGCGCGACTTCGTCGATGGCTCCAAACTGCGAAAGGGGTGCTTGCAGACGGCATTTCGGACGGGGTGCTCGGCGTGGCCGAGGCCCACAGAATACTTGAGAAGGCCGTTCGGACACGTGTGGACGGCGAGATCCACGATCCGGCGCGAACGAACGGGTATTAGTTGCCGGATCGAGTATATCGTGGCGTGACTGCAGACGTTCGCGCCCAGGCAGACCCCGCAATCGAGACGGCACAGTCGGTCGTCGAGACGGGGCTGGATAGCGGTGCCGTCGTGACGATTTTCGGTGAGTGTACGGTCGAGTACGATGGTCGAGCCGCGAGTACGCTCGGTCCCGGCGACCGCCACGTTATGTGCAAGCCCGACGGGACTGTCCTCGTTCATACCGACGAGGGCCACCAGCCGGTCAACTGGCAACCGCCGGGGTGCACTCACGACGTGTCGGTCACTGATGACGCGCTCGTGGTCGACAGTCAGCGGGACAACCCTGACGAACAGCTGGTGGTGGCCTTTGACTCCGTCGAGCACGTTGCGGCGTTCGACGTGACCGATCCCGAGGAGCTGTCGCTGTCCGGTACCGAAGAGGACCTCCGCCAGCGGATACTCGCGGAGCCGTCACTGATCGAGTCCGGATTCACGCCGCTGGCGAC
>JBEQBN010000185.1:0-3947 GCA_041639775.1 Halapricum sp. | reverse complement strand
GAAACGACTGCGTGGGATTTCGTCTTCGAGAGCGGTCGTGTCTCTGCTATCGTAACCGTGTCGCCGACCTCGATGTCGAGGCACGGCGGTGCGTGCGCGGGCACCCGGGACCGCCGTTTCATGTAGCGGTCGTACTTGGGTACCTTGACGTCGTACTCGCGTTCGACGACGACGGTCTTCTCCATGTCTGTGGAGGCGACTGTGCCTTCGAGCGTCTGTCCGCGCACCGAAAGGGTGCCGTGGAACGGACAGTTCTCGTCGTCACAGCTCGTCTCCGGCTGTTGTACGTTCAGTCCTATCGCCATATGGAATCACCTGTGTGTTCTGTGCGTCGGGCCGGTCGTGCGACGAGTCGTTCTCCGTCGACGCGGACTCGCTGTCCGTCCGAAAGAGTGAACTCGAACGTCGCAGCCGCCTTTGGCACCAGTTTCTCGCGGGCACGAGGCGGTGACACCGCCTCGGACTCGCGGCGCGTAACGCCGCGCTGGCCCGCTCGAACGTCCCGCGGAACGTCGTTCCGCGCCGGCCACGCCCGGTCGGCTCGCTCGATATGCAACGTGTTGGTCGTCTCCATAACGACCTCGCCTTCGATGTCTAGCAAGTCAGGGTTGGACGCCGCCGTAACGCGGACGTCCAGTCCGACCAGTTCGTGTCGCGCGAGCGTCTCGGGCGTGCGTGTCATCTTACTGTTCCTCCTCGAGATCGCCTGTCTCACGGTGCATACCGTTTGACATATCCGGTGATCTCATTCGAGATCACCCTCCTCACGCTGGACCGTCTTGATCCGCGCGATGGTCCGACGGAGTTCACCGATACGGCCGGGGTTGTCCGGCGCACCACCGGCGGCCTTGACGGCCTCGGCGTTCAGCAGCTCCGTCTCAAGCTCTTCAAGCTCGTTCTGTCGTTCCGCGGGCGTCATATCCCGCAGTTCTTCGACGTGGACGATGCTCATTGTTCGTCTTCCTCCGCTGTGCCGTCCATTTCGTCTAGGAGTTCCTCGGCCTGTGCCTCGGTCTCCTCGTCGAGTTCTTCGTCGACAGCCTCCTCGAGTTCGTCAAGGTCGTCCTCGACAGCATCGTCGTCGGGCACGTCGACATCATCGAAGTCCTCGGGGGCTTCCTCGGCGACTTCCTCGTCGATATCGGGCGCCGCCTCGGCGTCGGTCGCCGCGGTCTCGCCCTCGTCAGGTTCGCCTTCGAGGAGTTCCTCGACAGACTCGCCTTCGACGTCTTCAACGTAGTCGGCAACGTCGACGTCGTCGTAAATCTCGAAGTCGTCGGGGAGTTTGGCATCCGGCGGGATGATCTTAACGTCCACGCCGATGGTCCCGAGCTTCATAACGGCGACGCCTTGCCCGTGATCGACGATTTCCTGGGCGGGTTCGCCGTTGTGCTTGATGTAGCCACGGTTGAATTTCTCGACGCGCGAGCGTGCACCCGTGACTTTCCCGGAGAGGACAATCTCGGCGCCCTTCGCGCCGGCTTCCATAATCCGGTCGATCGTGGTGTGACCGGCCTTCCGGAAGTACCAGCCGCGTTCGAGAGCGTTTGCCAGTCGGTCAGCAACGATCTGGGCGTTCAGATCCGGCTCCTCGACCTCCTGGACGTCGACCTGCGGGTCTTCGAGGTTAAACTCCTCTTCGAGTGTGGTCGTGAGCTTGCGGATGTTCTTCCCGCCCTTACCGATGACCATTCCTGGCTTTTCGGCCTTGAGGACGATCTGAGTCCCCATCGGAGTCTTGGCAACGTCCATACCGCCATAGCCCGCACGGCCCAGTTCGTCAGCGAAGAACTCGTCTATCTGGGTCCGCTGGAGCCCGTCTTCGATGAACTGCTGTTCGTCAGCCATTATTCCTCGACCTCCTCTAAGATGAGTTCGACGTCGACTTCCATACTGTTGAACGCAGAGGCCCGCCCCATCGCGCGGGGCTGGCGGCCCTGGGTCTCGCCGACCTTGTGGGCTGCAACGTGCATAATCTCCATACTCTCGCCGTCAAAGCCCTGATGGTCGGCGTTGCCAATGGCGTTCTCTAGCAGGTCCAGGAAAGCGCCCGCGGCTTTCTCGGGGAAACGACCGGCGTCCCAGCCGTCGATGTTCTTTCGGTGGCCGACACCCGAGTTGTGCTGGCGGAAGGGGACCGGCTGGTCCCCTTCGATGACAGCCTCGAGGTACTCGACAGCCTCGGCGGCTGTCTTGCCCTTGATTTCTCGGGCGATGGCCTTGCTGTGCTTGTGGCTCATCTGCCGCTCCCGAAGCATCGCTTTCGCGGTCGTTTCGGGGTCGGCCTCAACTGAGTAGCTGATTCCCATAGTTACTTGAGCGGTACGAACTTCGAGGATCGGGTCGCCCCGATGCCGGCCTGTCCGTGTTCGACCGACGTTCGGGTAAGTTGGAACTCACCCAGGTAATGGCCGAGCATCTCCGGCTCGACGTTCACTCGCTCGAAGCTCTGTCCGTTGTGGACGGCAAAGGTCAGCCCGACCATCTCCGGGACGATCGGCATATCCCGAAGGTGGGTTCGAATCGGGTTGTTGGCCGTCTCGTCTTCGTCGGCTTCGCGAGCCTCCTCGAGCAGCTGCTGTTTCTCGTAGGACAGGCCACGATTGATACTTCGCCGCACGCGTGCGGGGAGCAGTTCCGCGACTTCCTCGAGATCCATCTCCTGCAGCTCATCGAGCGTGTAGCCACGGTAGGTAAACTCGCCTTCGTGGCCGATCTGATATTCAGAACTCATTCGTTACCACCACGACCCGTTCGTCGCGAAGAGATGTCCCCGACTTTCCGGCCCGGCGGGGCGTTTCGAGAGATCGATTTGGGCTTGCCCGGATGTTGGCGGCCACCGCCACCAAAGGGGTGGTCGACAGCGTTCATCGCCACACCACGGACCCGCGGCCAAACCATACCGCGCGCTTTCGCTTTGTGGTGTTTCTTTCCGGCCTTGACCAGCGGTTTCTCGGTCCGACCGCCACCGGCGACCACGCCGATCGTGGCCCGGCACTGCGGATCGAGCTGTTTGAACTCGCCGCTGGGCAGCTCAACGACCGCAACCGACCGGTCGTGACTGATAAGTCGACCGTTTACACCCGAGGCGCGAGCGAACGTGCCGCCGTCGCCCTGGTTAGCCTCGATGTTACACACCGGAACCCCTTCAGGGATCTCCGCCAGCGGCAGGGTGTTGCCAGGTGCGATCTCGGCGCTGACGCCGACCTGGATCTCGTCGCCGACCCCGATGCCTTCGGGGGCGAGCACGAGTCGCTGGTCGCCGTCCTCGAACTCGACGGCCGCGATCGGCGACGAGCGGGCCGGGTCGTGTTCGATATCGACGACTGTCCCGGAGACGACATCGCCGTCTTCGACCGTGCGATGCTGTAGATCGGATTTGTACTGGTGCGACGGGGCACGGAACGTCGGCGTCCCGCGACCACGTCGCTGTCCGCGAATGCGTCGTCCCATCTTAGAACACCCCGATTCGTGAGGCGACTTCCTGCGCGTCGTCGGCCTCGGACAGTGTTACTTCGGCTTTCTTGTTACCGTTCATCGTCACCATCGTCGTCACGTTCTCGATCGTAACGTCGAACTGCGTCTCGATCGCGTCGACGATCTCGTCTTTCGTCGCGTCGATATCGACGATGAACAGCAACTTGTTCTGGAAGTCCATCTTGTCCATCGCCTTCTCGGTGACGTGTGGATGCTTGATGACGTCGCGTACGCTCATCGGTCAGCCACCTCCGTGACGGCGCTTTCGGTCCAGATCGTCAGGCGACCGGCGTCGCCACCGGGCGCGAGGTCTTCCGCATTGACCTCCCCCGCGGTCGCGACGTCCGCGCCGGCGAGGTTCCGCGCGGCCTTCGAGGGTTCCTCGCTGGTCACGAACAGGATCGATTTGGGCCGGCGGTACTTCCGTCCGCGGGACTTGCCCTGTCCGGCCTTGATCTTCGTCTCGTCGG
>JBEQBN010000184.1:0-3953 GCA_041639775.1 Halapricum sp. | reverse complement strand
CGGCCAAAGAGTCAGTCCTGGATGGCGACATCTACCAAGGCGTCATTTCCCGCAAGCGGGAGTTGTACGGCGACGTCGATCCGCTCGGGTTGTACGACGCGTTGCGTTCGATCAATCCCTCGCCGTACATGTACCTGCTCGACCACGACGAGTTGACCGTCGTCGGTGCCAGTCCGGAGACGCTGGTTTCGGTCGACGGTGATCGCGTGATGGTCAACCCGATCGCGGGCACCTGCCCGCGAGGGACGAGCCCCGTCGAGGATCGCCGCCTGGCCGGCGAGATGCTGGCCGACGGCAAAGAGCGGGCCGAGCACACGATGCTCGTCGACCTCGGCCGCAACGACGTTCGGCGAGTCGCCGAACCCGGTTCGGTTCGCGTCGAGGAGTTTATGAACGTCCTGAAATACAGCCACGTCCAGCACATCGAATCGACAGTGACGGGTACTCTGGCGGGGGAGTCCGATGCCTTCGACGCAGTCCGGGCGACGTTCCCGGCCGGGACACTTTCGGGTGCACCGAAGATCCGTGCGATGGAGATCATCGACGACCTCGAGCGCGCGCCGCGCGGACTGTACGGCGGCGGCGTCGGCTACGTCTCCTGGGACGGCGACGCCGACTTCGCGATCGTCATCCGCTCGGCGACGATCGAGAGCGACCAGCCGGTACCTGCCACTGTGGACACGTCGGGAGACCCCAATCCTGTTACGGATCCATCGAAAGCCGTTGACACCGCCACGGGCGCGGACACGGTCGACAGGATCACCGTCCAGGCTGGAGCCGGGATCGTCGCCGACTCCGTACCTGCACGCGAGTACGAGGAGACCGAAAACAAGATGCAGGGAGTCATCGACGCTGTCGAAGCAATCCGGACCGAGTCCGGGGAGGGCACCGTATGAGCGCGACTGTCGCCGAGGACACACAGGTGCTGTTCATCGACAACTTCGATTCGTTCACCTACAACCTCGTCGAGTACACCAGCGAGCACGCCGAGACCGAGGTCCTCCGCAATACCGCCTCCCTGACGGAGGTCCGTGCGGTTGATCCCGACGCAATCATCATCTCTCCCGGCCCTGGCCATCCGAAAAACGGCCGCGATGTCGGCGTCTCCGCGGACGTCCTTAGGAAGATTAGCCCCGAGGTGCCGACGCTTGGAGTCTGTCTCGGCCTAGAAACGGCCGTCTATGCCTACGGGGGTTCAGTCGGTCGCGCGCCCGAACCGATCCACGGCAAGGCGTTCCCGATCGACCACGACGGCAACGGTGTCTTTGACGGCCTCGATCAGGGGTTCCAGGGCGGGCGCTATCACTCACTGATCGCGACCGACGTGCCCGACGCCTTTGCGGTAACGGCGACCACCGAGACCGACGACGGTGCTGAACTCGTTATGGGGATCCGTCATCGTTCGTATCCGATCGAAGCGGTCCAATTTCATCCCGAATCCGTCTTGACTGCGGTCGGCCACGATCTGATCCGTAATTTCCTGGCTGTCGTCGCTCGCGAGTAGCAGTGAAATTCCGACAAGGAGAGAGACCCGCCGGAACTATAGGATTTATAACTAATGCGTGTGTTTGGTTGTCAATGGGATGGGGAAACCGGTACTGAACTCGGTATTTGATGTGCCGAACCGCCGTCAGCTCATCGGGGGGGCAACAGCGGGTGAACGATGAGCATCGTCCTCGCGCTTTCGATTCCGGCCTCGGAGCTTTCGTTCGGCGACATTCTGGAGGCTCTTCCTGAGATTCAGATCCAATTCGACCGGGTTGTTCCGATCGGGACGGGTTCGTTCTCGTACGTATGGGTAAACACCCCCAAGCAGGCGACCTTCGAGGAGGCAATGCAACGCTATGCGATCACTGACTCCCTTCAGTTCCTGCAGCGCGAAGACGGCGAGTTTCTGTATCGCGCCGACTGGCAACCCGAGACAGATCCGTTCTTGCGGTGTCTCGGTGAGGTTAACGCCGCTGTGTTGCAAGCTAGGGGGGCCGCGAACCGGTGGCATTTCGACCTCCGATTTGACACCCAAGACGATGTTAGTCGCTTCCAACAACGCTGCTCTGAACAAGACATTTCGATCTCTATCGAGCGAGTTCTCAGTAGCTCAGCCGGCGAGCATACGGGTCAGTTGCTCACTTCCCCGCAACAACAGACGGTTGCCCTCGCGCTGGAACGCGGGTATTTCGACGTACCGCGTCGGACAACGGTCGTCGAATTGGCTGAGGAGCTTGGCATCTCCGATCAGGCAGTCTCCGCTAGGCTCCGACGGGCGATGAAGCGGCTTAGCCAACAGGCCCTCTCGGACGCGACCGAACTCGACGCGCCGCAGTCTCACATTACTCGGCTGTGATGTCGCCCTGTGTTGTCGTCCTGACGTCCTCCCACAGGTGAACCGTGAGCTTCCGTGCCGTCCCGCTATGACATCCTTGGTATTCGAACGGAGAATCCGAATAGACGTGCAACGCCAGACTGGTATGCTTTCCGAGACGGAAAGTACGGGAAGGATCGTATTGCTCCCGCCCCGCCTCGCCCTATCCCCCTGCTCTTCCCACACCTTCTGATACTGCTAGATACCCATCCGGAAGGATATTCAAAAGAAAGCCAAGGCGGATTCCCCGCCCTTCCGAAAACCGTAGGTTTTCGGTTTTCGCAAATCTTCGATTTGCGTCACCACCGTGGGCGGGGGTGAAGCCGACACTCGCTGTACTATACTAACTGTTTAGGAGATGGCATCCCACCAGTCTGGTAGTGGTCGACGGCCTACAGTTGTCGTCGGCTACGGGCCGCAGTCAACCGGCCCCCGAAGTCAGGGATGCCGACCTGTGAACGCCCGAAAACTCTTCGGGTACGACGCGGCGAGTCCACTGACAAGCCACGGGCCACCGCGCCCGTGGCAGTTGACAACGATGTGAGACAGGACTCGAAAGTCGAGCGAAGCGGGTTTGCAGATTGGGGTCGACCCGGAAAGGACGTACAGCAGTCCTATCAAGACTCGACAGTCACATCGATCGTTTCGATGTCGGTGCCGCCGTCGCCGTCACTGACCTGCAGCGTGACAGTGTACGTTCTGTTGGTAGTGTACGTGTGCGACACGCTCGAACTGCGTTCCTCGAACCTGCCGTCGTCGTCGAGGTCCCACTCGTAGGTGAGCGTATCGCCGTCTGGGTCACTGCTCGCTGAACCGTCGAACGCCACCGTCTCGTTCACCGATACCGTCCGGTCCGAACCGGCATCCGCCACCGGCGGCGCATTCTCGACGGTCACCGTCGTCGTGTCGGTGTCGGTACCGTTGTCACCGTCGCTGACCCGCAGCGTCACGTTATACGTCTCTTCGTCGCTAAAGGTCTGCTCGGCGGTGACCCCGCTTTTCTCGTAGGTGCCGTCACCGTCGAGGTCCCACTCGTAGGTCAGGTTGTCGTGCGCATCCCCAACGGTGCTGTCGGACCCATCCAGCGTGACCGGAGTTCCGACGACCGTCTCCAGGCCCAGACCCGCTTCGGCGGTCGGCCGGACGTTCTCGATCGCGATGGAGACGTTCCCGGTGGTCTCGTGGCCGGCACTGTCGGTGACCGTCAGCGTGGCGTTGTAGTTGCCGGGATCGCTGTAAGTGTGGTTGACGGTCGGTCCAGCGGCCGTCGTGCCGTCACCGAACTCCCACTGGTAGCCGACGATCCGGGCGTTATCCCCAGATCCAGACCCGTTGAATACGATCGTCTTGTTAGTAGCGGTAGTCTGCGTGGCGACGGCGTCGGCCACGGGCGGTTCCGTGTCCGATTCCACGGTGACCGTCACGTTGTCGGTGTCGAAACCGCCGTCGCTGTCGCTGACCTGCAGCGTGACGTTGTACCTACCGGTCCTCTCGTAAATATGGCCGACTGTCGGATCGCTCGTCTCGGTCGTGTTGCCATCGTCGAAGGTCCATTCGTAGGACAGTGTGTCCGAGACGTCTCCCGCGCCAC
>JBEQBN010000183.1:0-3959 GCA_041639775.1 Halapricum sp. | reverse complement strand
GCGTCGAGGTCCTCGTCCGCTGGCTCACCCGCGAGTACGCGAACGACCCCGACTCGAACGTCGAGACCATCCAGCCATATTACGACTTGACCGAGGGCTCGGTCGACGCCGCGGCCTTCTTCGGTGACGATGGCGACGCTGCCGAGGAGGCCGATGACGACTTCGAGCGCCGCCGGCTGGACGTGGTCGGGCTCAACGCCGACGGTGAGATACGCCTCACTGCCGAGGTCGAGCGCATCAACCACGATACGCGCCGGGCGGTGCCCGCCGACTACGACAAGATGGCCGCCTGCGATCCTGAAGAAGCGATCTGGCTCGCCATGTCGAACGCCGAGGCGCACGAGATCTTGGCAGCGCTCAACGATCCCCTGGAGGGCGACCCCCGCGTGGACAAGTCCTACGCGGAGTCGACGCCGACCACCTCCTTCCGGATCGACCGCCCGGGCTTTACCGACTGTCACACGCTGGCGCACCTCCGCTCGAAGCTGCTGTAGCTGCCCGGTCGCCGTAGTCGGTGGTGAGCTTCGCTCGCCTCACCATCCTGTATACAGTACATTTCTGACACTATAGTTGCGACAACGGCTATCCGAGCGTTCGCTGTGTCGCGACAGTCGAGGCGGGAGGTGGCGAGATATGTTCCCATATCTGTGATACGTTCCCAGTGTGGCTCTGTGGAGCCAATTCTGACGATGCTATTTCGTTCGTGGCTGATGCTTCGAGACGGGTCGCGATGCTGTCGGATCACCGGTGCCCATCGAGACCCCGTCCGTGACGCCGCGCTCGAACACCTCGCCGTTCGAATATGTCTCGCTGGTGTTGGCGCTTGGACGCCGGGGACGACGCCGTTTCCACACTGTTCGCCATGGGGGGTCCGTCGTGGGTCTCGCCATGTGGTGAGCGCGTTCAAAGGGGTGTATCTGGCTGATTTCGTCGGGACACCCGTTTCATATCCCTTGTTTCCGGACGTACACCCTGAGTGAATCACCGCTATAAAGAGGGTGGAACCCCCCAGATCGCGACTAGGACGTGGGGTCGTCGACGGCGACGATATTTCCGGATATCGGCGTCAGTAGGCGCCGACTCTCGGGTATTCGGTCAGTCTGAGAATCAACGGGTGCCCGCTATTGTATCGTGACTGTGATATCAGGGGTTGTTCGTGACTCCCGGAAGTACGAAACCTTAGCAATAGAACCGTGTGTGCGCTAAGTATGATCGCTCTCTGTTTGCGTATATGTGTGCCAACCCACTGTGTTGCCGGTCGCTGAGACACCGATTTGTGCCGTTATGAGCGGCTCTGTGTCCTGCCAGTGTGTCACAGCTGGGTGTCCACCGAGTCTAGTTACGTGTGCCCCGTCAACCACGGTTACAATAGCGGCCAAGCGCCACGTTTGATTTGTCCGAACATCCCAGTGTACGGCCCGATTTCATCGAAAGCCGCCATTTGAAAGGGGTGCAACCAGACGCCACTTCAGTCGCCGCTGCAATCGACTCAACTCGGGGTTCGACCCTCCCAAAACAACGCCTGAAAATCGACACTATAGCTACTAAACTAATCTGATACCAGAGCTACTTCTGCTACAGAGTCGTCCGGCTGTGAACCAGGGTATCGACACGCTGCTGCGCGTCATCCCCGATACTAAGCCATCAGTTCTCATGCCCTTCTCGAACGGATTTCAGTGGATCAGTTCGACCGCGTTTCGGGCGCGGGTAAAATATAACAGAATGTATATTAATGAGGCCGGCATCGAACCGCTCGTCAGTTCGAGGGGCCGACCAAGAGCCACCGGACTGACCCAGACACCTCTCTGAAATCCGAGAGCCTGAACGGCTGTCAGATTCGCATCCAGTAGTCTAGGTCCCACCCTGTCGACGGCGGGGCCCGGATCGGCCCCGCTGCCTGTCGGTCAGCATTCGACACCAGCTGCTTCGAGCCACAACGTGGGGACGCACGCTCGCTGTCGGTCCAGTTGGCCAGCCCCGTCCGGGAGTTGCTCGACGACGAGTCGATCACTGCCGAGGGTACCGATCAGGGGGACGGGACGGTCCCCGACGATGCCCCACCAGTCAGGCACTACTCCCGCGACATCGGCCACGCAATGACGGTGAGTACTGGGAGGCTGTCTACGACTTCGCCGACCAACACCTCCCGGGCGGGTCGTAAGCGAGGGCGTGGAGAGTCCAAACACATTACGAGCGACAGACGCTAGCAGTCTGGAAAACGAATCCGCCGGAACAAACATTTCGCTGAGATACAAAGCAATCCGAGATCAGCAGCCGAGTTATTTTATGAGATGAACTACAAACCCAAACTATGGGATTTGAAAAATTCGATGAGACGGGACGCGGTCGCGGCCGGCCGGCGGGAACGGACCCGAAGATATCGCTGCGCAAGTCCGGGTCGATCGGCGTCAACCAGGCCGCCGTCGAAGAGTACTTCGCCGAAGACGACGGCGCGGTCCTGTACTTCGACGGCGAGGAAAACCGCGTGGGGATCGAGCCAGTCGAAGACAGCGACGCCGACGAGGCGGCCTACACCGTCTCGAAGACCGACTCCGGCGGGACGATCGCCGGCCAGGCGTTCCTCGAAGAGTACGACCTGTTGCCCGACATCACGACCCAGTACGTCCCCGAGTGGGACGACGAAGATGGCCTCGTGACCGTCGATCTCGACGAGCCGGCCAAAACCTACGGTTCGGCCGACGACGAGGAGTAAGTAACCTGCCGAGCGGGAAAGCGAAACCCGGTCCGCGTGGGAACTCGGGACCCACACCCCTCGTAACGAGTGAAAACGAGAGAGACGGGTGGCTACTGTGGGCCCGAGGCGTCCAGCGCCTCGACGACGATCTCGGGGTCGCGCAGCAGCCGATGTTCGAGATAGCTGCCTTCGCCCTGCCCACCGCCCGTGTGATTCGACTCCGTGACACCCAGGAACGACTGCTCTTTTAGCAGTCGATAGACGCGGTCTTCCGAGAGGGGGTCGACCCCGTCCTGTTCGGTCAGGATGACGTAGAGTTCGTATATTCGGTGTGTGCGAAACGCGGCTTGGCCGGGGTTGTCCGCAGTCAGCAACGCGAGAGCGCGGAGAATGTACTTCACGTGCGGTGTCGTCCCGCTGACCAGCTTCTCGAAGCGGTTCACCTCCGCCTGTTTGACCGCGTCGTCGACGTGGTCGACGGTGACCTGCTCTCGCCCCTGTTTCTCTGCGAGGCGGCCGGCCTCGTACAGGGTGTCGATCGCTTTCCGTGCGTCGCCGTGTTCCTTCGCGGAGAGCGCAGCCACCTTCGGAATGACATCCGGTTCGAGCACGCCGTCCTCGAAGGCGTCCGTCCGGTTGTCGAGGATGTCGCGGAGTTGGCTCGCGTCGTACGGGTCGAAGACCAGTTCGTTGTCCTGCAGACTGGAGTCGATCCGCTCGTTGAGCCGTTCGCGATACTCGATCTTGTTGCTGATGCAGATCGCGCCGACGTGGGTCTCCGATTTCCCGCTCTCTCTGGCCCGGGAGAGACTCCGAAGGAGTTCGTCGTCGTCGAGTTTGTCGATCTCGTCGAGGATGACGACCAGCGAGTCGACGCCGAACTCCTCGAGCAGGTCCCACGTGATATCGCGGTAGTCGGCGGCAGCGATCCCGACCCGCGGGATATCCACATCGGCGCCGAGATTCGCCGCGAGCTGGCGCGCCATCTCTCGGCTCGCTTTCGTCTCGGTCTGATAATCCGAGCAGTCGACGTACGCGTGCTGGAACGCGATATCGTTCGTGTCGGCCTCGCCGTGTGCCTCCCGAGAGACACACCGGGTAACGAGTGACTTTCCAGTCCCAGTTTTGCCGTAGATGATCGTCGTTTCGGGCGGCCCACCGACCGTCGCCGGACCGAGCGCCTGTCCGATCGATTTGACCTCGTCGTCGCGTCCGACGACGCGTTCTAGCTCCGGAACGTGACCGACGCGCAGAAGTTCCCGGT
>JBEQBN010000182.1:0-3972 GCA_041639775.1 Halapricum sp. | reverse complement strand
GCGTCTAACGTGACGTTCGGTGCGTCCAGGCGCAGCCCCGAGGGGTAATCGGTGTTGGCCATCGCGTGATAGCGGACGGAATCAGACATATTCGTCCCGATGCGGACGCCGTCGGCCTCGACCGAGTCACAGAGATACGAGCGAGCGGTCTCGCCGTTCGGCGGGACGGTCCACATCCCGTCGCTGACCAGCCGGATGTCGTCCGCGCGGGTGCGTTCCTGGGCGGGAACGAGATTGGCCTGCAGTTCCTGCTCCTGGGCCGCGAGTCCGTAGGAGTTGAGCGGCTGTGGGCTGGTCTGCATCTCGGCGTTGTGCAGCCCGAGTTCCTTCTCGAAGCCGATCCGTTCGAGCAGCGGGCGCGAGACGCGCTGGAGCGCGTCGGTCCGGTCGTCGACGGCGTACAGCTCCAGTTCGAGACCGACGATCGTCTCACTGTTGTCGAAGGTGCCGTCCCGGACTTCGGCTTTGAGGCGTTCGGCCTCCTCGACCGCCTGGGCCTGGAACTCCTCGGCGTCGACCGCGAGCGACTCCCTGACAGCGGCCGCGAGTTCGGATGCCGACATACCCCCCGATTGCGCGTCCCTCGTGTTGAAAGGTTCGGCTACGTCGGGACGACGACGACCGGACGCGTCGCCTCGCCTGCAACGGCGGCCGCAGTGCTGCCGAGTCCGTCAGCTTCGTGGTCGCCGCGACGCCGGCCGACGAGGAGTTCGTCGGCGTCGATGTCGGCGGCGAGGTCGAGAATCGCCTCGATCGGGTCGCCCTCGCGGCGTTCGGTCCAGACGGTCGCCGGCGCGAGGCGAGCGCGGGCGACGTTGATCGCGTCGCCGACGTCCCGCTCGGGGGCGTCCGGTTCGGTGACGCCCAGGACCATCACGGTATCGTCGGCGTCGAGGCGACCGACGAGGTAATCACAGGCCGCCGCGCTGGTGTGGACGGACGCACTCGAAAGCAGGTAGGTCGTCATATCGAAGAAAAGAGAGCCAGGAACAAGTCGGCACCGCCACGGCGAACGCGAGATTTACGTGTCCCCACGACCCAGGAGAGGTGTGCGCGTCGAAAACAGCTTCATTCCGGTCGAGGGCGTCGGCGAGACCACCGAGCGACGGCTCTGGGAGCGCGGGATTACCCACTGGGACGAGTTCGATCCCGACGCCGTCGGCCCGACGACCGCCGAGCGGATCCAGTCGTTTATCGACCGAGCATACGACCGCCTCGAGGAGGGCGATTCGTCGTTTTTCGCCCGGGAGTTCCCCAGCGCCGAGCAGTGGCGGCTGTTCGAGACCTTCCGTGACGGCGCGCTGTTTTTCGACATCGAAACGACCGGCCTGGACGCCGACCGCAACAAAGTGACGACAGTCAGTGCCCACCTCGACGGCCGCACAGAGACACTCGTCCAGGGCCGGGATCTGTCCGACGACACGCTGGGGGAACTGTTCGCCGACGCCGATCTGCTGGTGACGTTTAATGGCAAACGGTTCGACGTCCCCTTCCTGGAGACGAACTTCGACGTCTCGCTGTCCCGAATGCCCCATCTCGATCTGCTGTACCCCTGTCGGCGTCTCGATTTGACGGGCGGCCTGAAGACCATCGAGCAGGAGATCGGGATCGGGCGGGACCGGCCGGACATCTCCGGCAAAGAGGCGGTAGAGCTGTGGTACCAGTACGAACGCGGCGACGAATCTGCACTAGAAACGCTGGTATCGTACAACCGCGAGGACGTCAGAAACCTCGAACCGCTGGCCGAGCGGGTCAACGATCGCCTCGAACGGTCGCTCCTCCCTGAGACGACGACGATCTGAGGGAGTTAGTTGCCCCTTCTGTTCGTATGGAGAATCAGTGACGAGCCGTCGAAAGGGTGCTGGAGGAGAGCCCGAGCCCGTCACAATCCCGGTGCGGATGGCGACGGCCTGAGCAGGTGCTCGCGGCCGGCAAGGAGGCCCAGCGAGAGTCCAGTGAAATGAGCGATCAGCGCGACGCCAGCGCCGGCCGTGACGACCGTCAGGGTGCCGGCGACCACGAGCACGACCGCGAGTTGCACGCGCGGACTGAGCTTGATGCCGGCGGCAATCGTTTCAGTCAGGCGGTTGGCGGCCAAAACGTAGCCCAACAGCGCGAAGACTGCGCCACTGGCACCAAGGACTGCAGTCCCCTGTCCGAAGACGAGCGTCGTGACGGCGACCTGCACGACGCCGGCGACGATTCCGGCAGTGAGGAAGAACGCGTAGAAGCGGGCCGGCGACGTCCGGCGCTCGAGGAAGACGCCGACGACCACGAGCCCGAGCAGATTCGAGAGGAGATGCCCGAGGCTCCCGTGGGCGAAAATACTCGTCACCAGCGTCCAGGGACGGTCGGCCAGCGGCCAGGCGAGCGCGAAATACCACGGATCGACCCCGACCAGCGCCAACAGCACCTGGACGACCCCGACGACGACGGCGAGAGCGGCAAGCGTCAGGGTCGGACTCGACGGTTCGTCCATACCGACCGAACGGGGCCGACCGAAAAAAATGGGACGGTCGTGGGGATTGTGTCGAAACGGTCGCCAGCGGCTCAGTCGCCCGAGCGAATCCGTCGAGAGACCTGCTGAAAGACGTCGTTGCAGGCGTCGCAGTTCGCACAGCCGATCTCACTACAGTCAACGGCCACCCCACAGCGCGGACACTGCAACCCGCGAGAGAGATCGAACTCGAAGTCACAGTTCGGACAGATCATAGGACCACCGCTAGCAGGCCACCGACGCCGAAGGCGACGATCCAAGAGCCGACCCACATCAGGAGCGCGCTCTTAGCGTCTCGTTCTTTGAGGATCATTACCATCGAGAGGATACAGGGGACAAACAGCGTGATGACGACCAGCCCGACGAACATTTCAGCGGTACCAAGTGCCATATCGGTCATCCCGGCCGCGGCGAAGTCACGCCGGACCAGTCCCAACAGGAGAACACGGGCGAACTCTTGGGGGAGTCCAACGAGTGTGGTGATCGGCGCGAGCGCACGCTGGATCACCGCGAACCCACCGACGTACTCGAGTGCCGAAATGGCGATCGCAGTCACCGCGAACAGCGGGATCGCCTCCCGGAGGAACAGCTTCGTCCGGTTGAACGTCTTTCGGATGATATTGCGCGGTCGCGGCGCGCGCATCCGTGGCAGTTCGGTCACTAACGGCGTGCTGTCACCCGGGAGCGTCCGGTCGAGGAACAGTCCAGCAATCCCGAGCACGACCAGGAGGACACCGACGTAGCCAAACCACCAGATCAGCCCCAGGCCGGCGAGCAGTCCCATAATGACCCCGAGCTGGGCCGAACAGGGAACCGCGAGCCCGAGCAGTGCCGTCGAGATGAGGCGTTCGCGGCGGTCGCCGACCATCCGGGTCGTGATGACCGCCATCGTCACACACCCGACGCCGACGATCATCGGGACGATCGCCCGGCCGTTCAGCCCGATCCGGTTGAGTCCGCGGTCGGTCAGCACGGCCAGTCGCGGGAGCATTCCCGAGTCCTCGAGGATCCCGATCACGAAGTAAAAGGCCACGACCAGCGGTAACAGGACGCCGACGATGTACTGGACGGTGATCGTCAGCAGGCCGAGGTTGCCGTTGATGAGGAAGAACTCGATCGGCTCGGCCCAAGAGGCGGCGGGCAGAAGTCCCTCGACGGTCCCCTCGACGATCGGATTGTAGTACTCACCGAAGACCGTGACTTCAAAGAAGTCGACGACCTTCTGGGCGACGACGACCCCGATGAAATAGAAGATCGCACCCAGCATCGCGAGCGCGATCGGCGTCCCGGTCAGCGGATCGAGCAGCAGGTCGCTGAACCGTTCGGCCCACGACGGCTCACGCTCTTCTCGGGAGAGGACGCCGCCAGCGATCTCCTCGACGCGGCGGCGCCGATGCCCGTAGACGTCCTCGCGCCGGCCGACTTCCGTGAGCGCCGGGACGCCGCCGTCAGCGACGATCTTGCCCGTCGAGATC
>JBEQBN010000181.1:0-3980 GCA_041639775.1 Halapricum sp. | reverse complement strand
GTCGAGGCGGGTAACGAGCGACTACTCGACCCGCCCAGAGACGACTGCTATGCCCTCTGGGAATGACGCACAGAGCGACAACCGTCAGTATAAGTGGGCCCAATACAAAAGGATGAGTATGCCAGAAGATCTCGAAGAGCTCAAGCGCGGGACCGAACTGGTCAAGCGCGGCTTCGCGAAGATGCAGAAGGGCGGCGTCATTATGGACGTCGTCAACCGAGAACAGGCTCGCATCGCCGAGGACGTCGGCGCGGTCGCAGTTATGTCTCTGGAGGCCGTCCCGGCGGACATCCGTAAGCGCGGCGGCGTCGCCCGGATGGCCGACCCTGCAGATGTCGAGGAGATCATCGACGAGGTGTCGATTCCGGTGATGGGTAAGTCCCGGATCGGCCACACCAAGGAAGCCGAGATCCTCGAAGCCACCGGCGTCGATATGATCGACGAATCGGAGGTCCTGACACCCGCGGACGACCGCTATCACATCGACAAGCGCGACTTTACCTCGCCGTTTGTCTGTGGCGCACGCAACCTCGAAGAAGCACTGCGCCGCATCGACGAGGGCGCGGCGATGATCCGCACGAAAGGCGAGGCCGGCACTGGCGACGTCAATCAGGCGGTCCACCACCAGCGTAACATCAAGGGTGCGATTCGCAAACTCGAGGGGATGACCCACGAGGAACGCGAGAAGTGGGCCCGCGAACACGAAGCGCCTGCCGACCTCGTCCACGAGACCGCCGAAATGGGGCGACTCCCCGTGGTCAACTTCGCCGCCGGCGGAATCGCGACGCCCGCCGACGCGGCGCTGATGATGCACCACGGCTGTGACGGTATCTTCGTCGGGTCGGGCATCTTCGGTGCCGAGGACCCCGAAGCGATGGGCACGGCTATCGTCGAGGCCGTCAACAACTGGGACGACCCCGAGAAACTCGCCGAAATCTCCTCGAACATCGGCTCGGGGATGAAAGGCGACGCAAACGCCGACCTGCCCGAGGAAGAGAAACTGCAGGGGCGGGGCGTCTAGACGTTCCGGTCCATCGGATCTTCAAGTTCACCCAACACTTCTTCGAAGGCGTCTGTCGCGGTGACGAGCCCGACGACGTCGCCGCCGTCGAGCACGAGTGCGAGTTCCTGATTCTCGGCCTGGAACTGGTCGATGAGATCGCTGACGGCCGTATCGGCAGCGACCGTCATCGGTGGCGTCGCCAGCGCTCGGAGCGTCGTGTCGCCGGCCCGCAGTTCGTCGATATTGTGCAACACCGTCGGTGCGTAGACGA
The DNA here is from genome assembly GCA_041639775.1 of Halapricum sp. Classification (GTDB taxonomy): domain Archaea; phylum Halobacteriota; class Halobacteria; order Halobacteriales; family Haloarculaceae; genus Halapricum. Next base: position 2,706 of record JBEQBN010000181.1, on the reverse strand, counting down.
CGCCGACGAACGCTTCGAGATCGTCTTCGACGAGTGGGAATCGGATATGTGGTGTCCCGTCCATCCGATCGAGGTTCTCCTCGAGATCCGCGTCCGTCGAGACCGCGACGATTGCCTCGCGCTCGACCATAATGTCCGAGACGGTGCTATCCCCGATGGCGAGGGCGTTCAGCACCTCCGTGCGACGCTCGTCGCTCAGTTCGCCCTCCTCCAGTACCGACCCTAGACGGTTCCGCAGTTCCGCCCGCGTCTCGATGGAGTCGGCCTCGGTTTCGAGCCACGCGCCGGTCATCTCGATCCCGAAGAGTTTGAGCGTCCATTTGGCGACGCTGTCGCCGACGATGATCATCGGTGAGATCAGGAAATGAAACCAGTACAGCGGCTCCGCACCGTACTTGGCGACCATACGCGTGCGCTCGACGCCCAGATACGTCGGGGTCTGCTCGCCGTGGGTGAGGTGGACGAGGTTGATGATCAGGAACGCGATGATTCCGCCCGCGCCCGCCGACGCCAGCGCCGTGTTGGCGAAGATCGGCTCAAGCAGGAACGCCAGCGCCGGTTCGGCGACGATCCCGACCGCGATACTGGTCGCCGTGATCCCCACCTGACAGCTGGTGAGATAGATCTCCAGGTCGTTGGTCATCTCCCAGGCGCGACGGAGTCCCCGCGACCCACCCTCGAGGAACTCGGCTTTGCTGTACTGTCGGGTCCGGGTCAACGCGAACTCGATAGCGACAAAAAAGGCGTTTCCGAGGATCAGCGCGATTCCCGCAACGAGACGGATGACAATCTCGACAGTGGGCATCGCCATAGTGTCGGGAGTTCGACGTGGCGCGTTATGAATTTCTGTGATTCGATCTCGTACAGCAACAACCGGAAGTAAGTCCACTCAGTGAATCGTCGCGCCCTCACCGATCCGGGTCTGGTAGGCCCGCGCCTCGACGCCAGCGTCGTCGAAGGCGTCGAGCATCGCTGAGGCGACCCGTGACTGATCGTCTTCCCGACAGACCGCGAGTACTCCAGGACCGGCACCGCTGATCGTCACACCCGTACTGCCAGCATCCAAAGCAGCCTGTCGAACTTCGTCATAGCCGTCGATGAGTCCCGCCCGAGCGGGCGTGACGACCGAATCTTCCATCCCCCGTCCGATCAACTCGGGATCGTCCCGATGCATCCCCGCCGTCAGCGTCGCGGCGTTGCCGACCGTCTCGATCAGTTGATCGACGCTGGTGCGCTCGGGGACGACTTTCCGGGCGTCTCTGGTGGAGACGACGATTTCAGGCAGACAGGCCACCAGCGCCACGTCGGCCTCGACCTGAGTGACCCCATCGGGTGTCGCGATCGTGAACCCACCGAGAATCGCGGGCGCGACGTTGTCGTCGTGGGCGTCACCGGAGACGACGGCCTCGCCCTCGGCAGCAATCGGGACCAACTCCTTGCGGGTCTTGCCCCGATCGTACAGTTCATTCAGCGCGACCGCGGCCGCAGCGGCGCTTGCCGCTGAGGATCCCAGCCCTGAGGCTGGTCGAATGCCCTTGTCGATCTTGATGTGCGCAGGCGCATCGAGCGCGTTCGCGACCGCACCGACCGTGTTCTTCTCGGGGTCTTCCGGGATGAACTCACTCCCTGCCCCTGTCACGTCGATCGTCGTCCGGTCAGCACGCTCGACGCGGACCACGTCCGCCGGATGAGAGAGCGCGACCCCGAAGACGTCGAAGCCACTCCCCAGGTTGGCACTCGTCGCCGGCGCCCGCACGGTCAACATACCCTGCCGTAGCCAGAGTACCCGCAAAAAGGTAGCGGACTGATAGTGATTATTGTCGGTCTGTTCCGGATCGGCCGCCCGACTGAAGCGGTCATACCGGTAAATTGCTACATTGACCTCCTCCCCCGCGTGAACGCGGGGGAATCCCGAGCGTTGGGATATTAGGGTTTGCGCGTCACTCGGCGGTTGCTCGCGGTTGGAATCCACGAGTCCGGCTGAACTGAATGACGCGAGGCTGGGCCAAACAGCCGTTACCGCTATCCCCCAGTGGAGGAGTCACGGTTAGCGTTTCCTGCCTGATATTATCCGCTCCGTTCACGTCGCCGTGCGCGACAACGCCACATCGGTCGCACTTCCACAACCCACGTTCAACACGACTGTCCTCATCCTCGTGCCCGCACACGCTACACTTCGAGGACGTACCGCGCTCGTCGGGCATCTCCACCTCGATGCCACGCTCACGGGCTTTATAGTCGATGAGGTTCATCAGCCGCTTGTACGCCCAGTTATCGAGGCGTTTGTTGCCGTGCCTGCCCCAGTCATCCTCGTCTACACCGCTCGGGTCGCCCACAACGAGCGTTCCCACATCGTGCTCAGCACACCGTTCTACGATGTCTTTCGAGAGGGCGTGCAGGAAGTGGTCTTTCCGTCGTGACAGCTTCTCTCGCGCCCACTGTGCCGTCTGACTGGGGCCGTGCGGCCCTTCTGTCTGGTATTCTTCTTGCTGGAAGTAGTGCTTGTCTTCGCGCAACGTGTTGCCCGGATACAGCAGGGCGTCGTCAGGCAACGCGACTGCGGCAGGATTACAGATACCAAGGTCAACGCCTGCTGTCTTGTCGCCGGGTGACTCCGCTGCGATTTCTTCCTCGCAGACGACGTGCAACTCCCAGCGGTCTTTCCCAGTGTTGTAGACGGCACGCACCTGTTGGATGTTTTCTACC
>JBEQBN010000180.1:0-4015 GCA_041639775.1 Halapricum sp. | reverse complement strand
GCATCGTGCTTGACGCGGACGAACGGGGTGGGACGCCCCCCGAGTGGTACCATCGTCTCGAGCGTGACCCGTCCGGGCTCTTCGACGCTGAGGATTCGGCCCAGCTCGAACGCCTCGGACGCGACCGTTAGCTCGACGATGACTGTCATCGGACACTAGGCAGTTCACCGTCCAGGCGTTAAAGGCTACCCCACTCCCTCGCCCGGTTCTCCGAGATTGCCTGGTGTACCAGGCTTTCCGCTACTCCTATCCCTTGTGGACTCGTCCGTGCTAGTAGGCCGTCGGGGAAACGACGATGCGAGCGATGACTGACCCGGCCACGCCTGGAGTACATCCATGACATCTGACCCGGTATTTGACGGCGCGATCGAGAGTTCGGCCGACTTCGAGGCCGCCCTCTGTACGTTGTTAGTCGCAGCACTGGAGAACGACATCGATCCGCGCGGGTCGTGGGACTACCGTGGTGACGAACTCCCGTCAGACTGGGAAGTTATGGTTGCGGAACTCCAGCCACGTGATGGATGAAGTAAACACCTTGATAGACAATCCACAACATCGATCGTTTCTACCGTTGATGATCATATATGAACGCGTCCGACAGCGGACAGTCACGTCCGGACCCACCGGATAGCATTCCGTCGGACGAAATCATCGAGGGAATCAGATCCCACGGTATCTTCGTTCTCGATCCCGACGGGATCGTTTCGTCGTGGTCCGCCTCGGCACGAGCACTGTACGGTTACGAGAGCGCAGAGATTGAGGGAAGTCACGTCCGTATGCTGTTCGCCGAGGAGCGGTCAGGAGAGAGCGACCCGGTAAATGCGGAGACGTTCACCGACGCGTCCGGTCGGACCGTCGAGATCGAAGGCTGGCACGAGCGAGCTGATGGTTCGGTGTTCTGGGCGACGCTGACGCTCTCACCGCTCAGGGGCGAGCAGTCCCGCGGGTTTGCGGCGATCAGCCAGGACATCACCGAGATCAAAGAGTACGAGCGGATGCTTGAACGCCAGAACGACCGCCTCAAGGAATTCACCGATATTCTCGCACACGACCTCCAGACGCCCTTGCAGATCATCGACGGGCGCCTGGCGCTGTACGACGAGACCGGCGACGACGAACACATCGAATCGATCAACGAGACCGTTGATCGGATGGCACGGCTTGTCGACGACCTGCTTCGGGTTGCCAGACAGGGTGACGTACTCACGGATCCGGAGCCGGCCGACCTGGAACCGATCGTCAAATCGGCTTGGGACGGGCCAGCTCACAACACAAGCGCGACGCTTCAGTACGAAGCGGTCCCACCAGTCAGCACCGATCCCGACAGGCTCCACGAACTGTTCGAGAACCTCTTTCGCAACGCCGTGGAACACGGCGGCGAGGACGTGACGGTTCGGGTCGGCCCGCTCGAGACCGGCTTTTATGTCGAAGACGACGGCCCCGGCATTCCCGAAGCGATCCGGGACCAGGTCTTCGATCACGGCGTCACGACCAGCGACGACGGCAGCGGCTACGGGCTCTCGATCGTCCGGACGATCGCCAACGCTCACGGCTGGGACGTGAGCGTGACCGAAAGCGGCGACGGCGGAGCCCGGTTCACCGTCACCGGAATTGAGTTCGTCGACTGACGACTCTCGATCCGCGAGCGCCCGGATGTCAGCTAACAGCCACCAGTCGATACGTGGCACCTATCGAAGTAGACAATCCGTCCCCAACCTTTACTGTAATATCAATATACATATTTGGTAGTGTTCGACACGCGGATCAACTATAGTGGGCTAGTAATCGCCGGGATCGGGTTCTTCCTGACGCGTTTCACAGTCACGCTCGCAATCTACGAAGATCCGGTTCGGTTCTATCTAGCGGGGGTTGTCCCGCTCGTGTTGGGACTCGGCCTCGCGGCCTTCGGCGTCGCGTTGACGGTTGCGAACATCGAAGCGTCGTTCGTCCGCACCACGGCGCTTTGGTGTGTCGCTGGGTTGCTGACGATGCTGTCGTTGGCTGTGCTCACGCTTGTCGGGTCAAACACTGGCAGTCTGTTAGATATGGCGGCTCTCCGGTCGCGTGCGTATCTCTCGAACTTTCTCATCGGTGGCAGTCTCGGTGGCACGCTGACCGGACTGTACGCGGGACGGACGCGCAAGCAACGAGTCGAACTCGGCCGACAGACCGACCGGCTCAACGTCCTCAATCGGTTTCTCCGTCACGAAATACTCAACGCACTTACTGCGATTCGAGGGTACGCCTCGATACAGCGTGACGGCGCCCGGGACCCCGAAACAGTGATCAACAAGCACTCAGACGCTATCGAGCGGACGATCGAGGAAGTAAAGTACCTGACACGCACTGCTCGGACGGACGGGCCAGCGGTCGGTTCGGTAGATATTCTGGCGTGTCTGCACAATAGTATCGAAACGATCGAAACGGAGTATCCGGACGTCGACATCGCTGTGGACGGAGCAGACGGCCCGATATCTGTGTATGCGACCGACCGATTGGAGCGTGCCTTCACCCACCTGCTTGAAAACGCTGCCGTACACACAGACGAAGACTCTCCTGTCGAGGTTTCGGTCACAGAGGCGGCTGACGTGGTTCGTATCAGCGTCAGCGACACGGGTCCCGGACTCCCCGAAAGCCAGCGACGACTACTCGAGACTGGCGATGCCGGTTCGTTCGAGGAACCCGGAACTGGATTCGGACTCAATATCGTCCGGTTTCTCGTCGAGAGTTTCGGAGGCACAATCGAGACAGCAGTGAGCGACCGTGGATCGACAATTACCGTTGTCCTCTCTCGCCCCGTCGCCGATGAGACCGGCTTACGCCCGGACTCGGCCCGCCTGGCAGGATTCAGTCCGTCGGCGCCACATCTGCTCGTTACGTCTGTGGCCGCCGTCATCGCCGGCATCGCCTACGGCGTCGTCTCCCAACTGCTCGGTGGCTCCGTCAGCGGTATCGGCGTCTTTTACGGCGCTGCGAGTCCCGCTGTCGGTTGGATCACCCACGAGTTCCACAGCATCGTGTTCGGATTCGTCTTCGTCGGGGCTGTCTCGCTCGCACCACGACAGTACCACGATCATATTCCCGCGTATCTGGCGATTGCCGTCGGCTGGGGGCTGGCACTCTGGCTGTTGGCCGCTGGTATCATCGCCCCGGTGTGGCTCCGATTGCTCGGTATCCAGGAGACGATACCGCACCTCTCGGTGGAACTGTTGACAACCCATCTCGTCTGGGGTATCACTCTTGGTCCACTGACGGCGCTCGGATTCCGCCGTGCCGTCCCCTGGCTCAAGCGACACGGGTGGTGAGATTGGGTCGTTCCTGTGGTAGCCATACGCCATAGACCACCAGTGCTGTTTTGTCGTTTCCGTGAGTGCGTGTGCGTATGGCAGACGAACACCGAACGGAATCCGACAGTCTCGGCGAGATGCAGGTGCCGGCCGACGCCTACTGGGGAGCCCAGACCCAGCGCGCAGTCGAGAACTTCCCGATCAGCAACCGGAGGTTCGGGCGCCGTTTCGTGCGCGCGCTCGGAATCGTCAAGAAGGCCGCCGCACAGGCTAACCGCGACCTGGAGACGCTCCCCGAGGACAAAGCCGACTGTATCATCCAGGCGGCTGAGGAGGTCATCGCCGGTGAGCACGACGATCAGTTCCCGGTCGACGTCTTCCAGACCGGCAGCGGCACCTCGACGAATATGAACGCAAACGAGGTCATCGCAAATCGCGCGACCGAGATCTACGGCGGAGACATCGGCACGCGGGAGATCCACCCCAACGATCACGTCAACTTCGGCCAATCGAGCAACGACGTGATCCCGACGGCAATGCACGTCGCTGCCTTAGAGGCCGTCGAGCGCGATCTTCTCCCCGGTTTAGAGACGCTCCGGGAAGAGCTGGAAGCGAAGGAAAACGAATTCGACGACGTGGTCAAGACCGGCCGGACCCATCTTCAGGATGCCACGCCGATCCGACTGGGCCAAGAATTCTCGGGCTATCGGGCACAAGTCGAGAAGGGC
>JBEQBN010000179.1:0-4018 GCA_041639775.1 Halapricum sp. | reverse complement strand
CGCTGTATCTGATGCTCGTCATTTCCACGCCGGAGAAATTTCAGGAGCCAATCGATCAGTACGGAGTCTTCGCCCCCCTAATCGGCGCGCTGTACGGTCTGCCACCGCTCTCGGGAGTTGGCGCGCCGCTCTCGGCGGCGACGGTTGTTTATCTCGTCCACCGGTGGCAACGTTGAGCGAGTGTCGTCACAGCGGCAGTCGAAAGGACCAAACAGACCGCGTCGTCTACCTGCGAGTATGGAACGGACTGAAGGGACCTTTCTGGTGAGTGAATCCGACGTGGAGACGGCAATTCTCACCGACGTGACCACCAGCCAAGTGCACCCGCTCGGCGAGCAGCCCGACCCGCCCTTGGAGACCGGCGAGGTCGTCGTCGGGACGCTTGTCGCACAGCCACCGACGACAGCCATCTACACGCTCGATTCGATCGATGACCGCCGGACAATCCCAGTCGAACAAAGCAGCGAATCCCCGACAAAACAGGAACGAGAGATCGCCGCCGACCAGCCGGTCGGTGAACTGACTCGCCAGCCACGGGCCGGCGAGGGAGAACTGCACGTACTTACCGTCCCGGACGAGCAAACCGACCAGGCCGTCCAGGACGTACTTGACGATCCACAGACCGTCGCTCGCGCGGCGCGGCTCGGCGTCGACCGGGTCGAGATCCGCGCCGCTGAGGGTGTGTTGAGCGTCCGGTATCTTCCGACGTAGGCGCGCGGACTTAGGAAAACTTATTCACGGGCGTCTCACACCCTGGTCTATGGTCGAGTTCGACGTACCGGAGATCGATTACGACCGGTACTCAAACCGCCAGCTCGCGGGACCTCCACTTGCCGTCCTCGGACTCGCGTTGCTGGTGCTCGTCGTATACTATCTCCTGCATGGGACGCCCGTCCCGCTCGGGTTCGATTTCACCGGCGGGACAGAGATGCGACTCGTAAACGCCAGCCAATCGGAGATTCGGGCCGCCTTCGAGACGCCGATCGATTCGATCCGGCCGGTCCAGGGCAGCGATGAGTACATCGTGACGTTCCTGGACGAGGGATCGGTTAGCCTGCAGGAACTCCAGAACACGGCGACAGACGCCGGGTTCAAGGTCGATCGGGCGAACACCCGTTCTGCCGCGTTCGGGTCGACAAACCAGCAAAACGCCTTGCTCGGGCTCGCGGTCGCGTTCGCCGGGATGAGTGTGTTCGTGTTCCTCCTCTTCCGGACGTTCGTGCCGTCGATCGCGGTGGTCATCTCGGCGTTTTCCGACATCGTGATCCCGCTGGCGATTATGGATCTGCTGGCGCTGACCGGTCTGTTCGAGGTCAATCTCTCGCTGGGGACGGTCGCCGCGCTTTTGATGTTGATCGGGTATTCGGTCGACTCAGACATCCTGCTCAACAACCATATCCTGCGTCGGCGTGGCGGGTTTTACGAGTCGACGTACAATGCAATGCGGACCGGTGTGACGATGACGCTTACCTCCATCGTAGCAATGACCGTGATGACGATCATCGCGACGTTGCTTTCGATCCCGCTGTTGCCCGACATCGGGCTCGTTCTCGTGTTCGGGCTCGCGGCTGACCTGATGAACACCTATATGCTAAACCTCAGTCTCCTTCGCTGGTACAAGTTCGAGGGGGTGGCACGATGATCTCGCTGCGCGAGAACTGGCGTATCGTGATGCTCGTGGTCTTCCTGCTCGCGAGTGCAGTCGCACTTGTCGGACCGATCGGCGGGAGCGATCCCGGCACGCAGACAGACTTCGTTCAGTTGTCCGGCGAGCAGGAGGTGACACTCGAGCAGAGCACGATCCAACTAGATAATACGACCCTTGCGACCACCAACGAATCGGATACCATCGTCGCGTCGAACGCGACAGTCGAGATCCGGGGCGAGGTAACTGACCGGACAGACTCTTCGGCGCGGGTGACCAACGGGTCGATCACCGTCGCAGACGGTACGATCGTCGTTCCCTCGAAGATGGATATATCGAGGGCACAAGGGACAGTCGGTATCCCGAACGAGACGCTCCTGCAAGCGGAAAATTCCCAGGTGACGTTGGCAATCGAGCGACAGGCTGACGGCGGACTGACGAACCTCCAGTACGGGTTCGACCTCGCAGGTGGCACACGTATTCGAGCGCCGCTTGTCGGGCTACACGCTACGGACATCGATGTCGGAGCGAACCAATCGAGGGAAGCCAACGCTCAGATCGCCGAGGAACTCGGTGTCGAACAGATCGACGTTCGCGTCCGTCAGGGCACAGTCGAGGTGTTCAACGACGACGTCAGTAAGACTGAATTCGCGAACGCACTCCAGTCGGCCGGCTACGACGTGGAGGCCGAGGACATCGACAACGGAGTCACGTCTGAGACGCGCGAGCAGGTAGTCAGTATCCTCCAGAGCAAGATCGACCGGACGGGGCTGTCCGGCGGCACGGTGACGACCGTCGGAGACGGCCTCGTCGTCGTCGAGGTGCCGAACGCGGAACCGTCGGAAGTCCGTGAGACGGTTTCCGACCGGGGCGTCGTCCGCATCGTCGCCTCCGTGCGTGAACCCGGCAGCAACACGACCACGAACACCACGGTCATCACTGGCGACGACATCGCCAACACCGGACAGATCGGGCCGCGGGAGAACGACCAAGGAGAAATAACTGGCTGGGAGGCACCCGTTACGCTCAACGAGCAGGGCGCACAGCAGTTCCAATCGCAAATGAACGCGCTCAATTTCACGGCCGCGAGCGGGATTGGGAACTGCGATGTGACTGGTGGCCCAGGCGCAACTGGAGGTGGGAGTTACTGTCTGGTGACGACCCTCGATGGAGAACCGGTCCGGTACAACGGGATGGGGAGAGATCTCGCTGACGGACTCAGAGACGGCACCTGGTCCGACACGCCGACGTTCACGATCGGCGCTTCGAGTGCCGAGCAAGCACAGGAAGTGAAAATCAGCCTTGATGTCGGATCACTGCCGACGAGTCTCGACCTGACCGGCTCTGAACACGACATCTCCTACCTCCAGCCGAGCCTCGCCCAGGAGTTCAAGTCGCTGTCGCTGGTCACTGGCCTGTTCGCGTGGTTCGGCGTCGCCGGAATGGTCTTCCTGCGCTACAGGAAGGTCCGGGTCGCAATTCCGATGATCTTCACTGCGGTCGCGGAGGTGTTCATCCTCCTTGGATTCGCGGCCGTCTCGGGACTCGCGTTGGACCTGTCACACATCGCTGGCTTGATCGCCGTGATCGGGACCGGGGTCGACGACCTGATCATCATCGCCGACGAGATCCTCCAGCAAGGCGAAGTCGCCACGGGGCGGGTCTTCCAGAACCGCTTCCGGAAGGCCTTCTGGGTCATCGGAGCGGCCGCGGTGACGACGATCATTGCGATGAGCCCGCTGACGTTCCTCTCAGTCGGTGACCTGTTCGGGTTCGCCATTGTGACGATCGTCGGTGTGCTTATCGGCGTGCTCATCACTCGGCCGGCCTACGGTGACATCCTGCGCAACCTCGTGTTGAGCGAGGATCAGCGGTAACGGCTTTTGCATCGGTCTCGTCAGTTCACATATGGACGAAGATCTCTACTGTGACACCTGCGAGCAGTCGGTCACACGCGAGGACGCCATCCGGCGGGAGACGATGGCCGATCTCGACCCCGACAAATGGCAAGTGCTGTGTTGTCCGAACTGTGGCAACCGGCTGAAAACGGTCTTCGTCGGCAACGAGTAACGGAACGCGCTCCGAGACCAGTCACTCGAAGGCGTCAAGGCTCGCCTGTGCCGCGGCCGCCAGCGCGTCCTTACTGGTCTGCCAGGAGGCACGGGCGCAATCGGGCAGTTCGTCGTAGGTTTCGACGTGTCCCTGGAGGAACGCACGCGTCGTCGGATCCGACGGGTAGCCACTCCCAACGTCACCGTATTTTGCGCTCAGCGCCTGGACGTGGGCGTCGCGAGCGACTTTCGCGATCACGCTTGCGGCGCCGACGATCGGATGGGCTGCGTCTGCCTCGTGTTCGGCCCGCAGGTCGATCTT
>JBEQBN010000178.1:0-4020 GCA_041639775.1 Halapricum sp. | reverse complement strand
CGAGCGTCGCGGCCCCGAGAATGATGATCAGACTCACTGTGTCCAGGATCGGCATCTCGACCACGCCGCCGAGCTCCCGGACGGCGACCGCGACGGCCCCGAGTAGCAACATCACACCGAAGTAGACTTTGATCTCCTCTTCTTCGACGATGCTGGTCGCGGCCGCGCCCAGGCGTGCGCCGAACGCACTCCCGGCGAGCAGCGGGGCGACGATGGTCAGATCGACCGCACCGTCCATCGCATAGAGGAAGCTACCGATCCCGCCCGAGAAGACGATCTCGAACAGGTCGGTCCCGACCGCGACGGGCACGGGCACGCCGACCAGGTAGAACAGTGCGGGCATTCGGATGAACCCGCCACCGACGCCCAGCAGTCCCGAGAGTAGTCCCGTGGCGAACGCGACCAGCAGAATCATCCATAGCGAGACTGTCACGCCTCCGCGAAGCGAAATCATCGGCGGGATCTCGTAGGACTGGATCGTCTGTGCGATTTCGGGTAGCTCCTCTTCTGACGGCTCCTCGGCTTCGGCGTCGTGGCTGATCCCGCCGTCGCCGCCGGTGAGCGCATTTCGGGTGATGAACGCACCGATCCCGCCCAGCAGCGCGACGTAGGTGACGCTGACGAACGTGTTCGCGACGCCCAGATCCTGCATAAAGTGCAAGCCGATCCGGCCGACCTCGATGCCGGCCGTCGTTCCCGCGATCATAAGCACGCCGAGTTTGTAGTCGACCTGGCCCAGATCGCGGTGTTTCAGTGTCGCGATCACCGACGTGCCGAAGACGAACGCCAGCCCCGACGCGACCGCCACGTCGGTCGGATAGCCCATCACCAGCAACGCGGGCGTAACAAGAAAGGACCCGCCCATCCCGAAAAAGCCGAACAACAGTCCGATCAACACGCCGAAACCCACGAACATCCCGAGTAGACTCACGGCGATGCCGAACAGTTCCATACTCATTCACCTCGAAGCAAACGCGCGATACGCGGCCCGAGGAGCCGCTCGAGCGCCCCATAGCCCACGTACAGCACGATCGCTTCGAGCAGGACGATCCCGATGAGCACGACCGCACCCGCGGGACCGCCAAGCGTCTCAATACCAAACATCCGTCCTCACCTGTGGCCGTCGTGTGTGGCTCATAGCTCGCTGTTCGCGTAGTCCTACCCGTCGACCACTCTTAATGGTTTTGGGATGATTATACAATACTATATCTGGCTACCCTACGTATGGGTTCGCATAAGTTATGACTATCATAACGATCTCAACTTTATAATAAGTATTCAGCCCCAAATTTGTGGGGTGTACTTATACTATCCGGGGTCGCACAATGGAACGTGCCGTGAAAGCATATTTTGGTTATCGATTAGAATTGTGCCATATATACAAAACTCTTTTACCCGTCCCGCCAGTACTCAGCGGCGAGTACAATGGATCCGGACGACTTTCCGACACCGGAGCAACCGGTCGACGCGATCACGCCTGAGACACTCTACCGTCGTATCGAAAACGGTGAGACCGTCACAGTCCTCGATGCCCGCACCAGCGGGGACTTCGAGGAGTGGCACATCGAGGGTGAGTCAGTCGAGATCAAGAACGTGCCGTACTTCGAGTTCCTTGATGGCGTTGACGAGACACTACTTGCGGAGGTGCCGGTCGGCGATCCGCTGGTCGTACTGTGTGCGAAAGGCGGTGCCAGCGAGTATGTCGCTGGAGTACTCGCCGAGGAAGGCCGCGACGTTGTCCACCTCGAAGACGGAATGAACGGCTGGGCACGCATCTACGAGTCCGTCGAAGTCGAAGGCTACGACGGGCCGGGCACGCTCGTCCAGTATCAGCGCCCCTCCAGTGGCTGTCTCGGCTATATGGTCTACGACGACGGCGAAGCCGCAGTGATCGACCCCCTGCAGGCGTTCACCGACCGCTATCTCGACGACGGCGCCGAGTTGGGTGTTGAGGTAACCTACGCCTTCGACACACACATCCACGCCGATCACATCAGTGGCGTACGTGCGCTCGCCGAGGAAGGCGTCACCGCCGTCCTCCCAGAGAAAGCAGTCGACCGCGGCGTCACCTACGCCGACGAACTCCAGACGGCCGCGGACGGCGATACCTTCGCGGTCGGCGACGTCACGGTCGAGACGCTGTACACACCCGGCCACACCACCGGGATGACGTCGTATCTGGTCGGTGAGCGTTTCCTGGCGACCGGCGACGGCCTGTTCGTCGAGAGCGTCGCCCGTCCCGATCTCGAAGAGGGCGACGACGGCGCACCTGCGGCGGCCCGCCAGCTCTATGAGACCCTCCAAGAGCGGATTCTCGAGTTGCCCGACGACGTGATTGTCGGGGGCGGCCACACGAGCGATGCGACCGAACCCGCCGCCGACGGCACCTACACCGCGCCACTGGGCGACCTGCGCGAGGAGATGGACGCGCTCACCTACGACGAATCGTCATTCGTCGAGACCGTCCTTGAGGATATGCCGCCCCGCCCCGCCAACTACGAGGACATCATCGCCACGAATCTCGGCCAACGCGAGACCGACGAGGACGAGGCGTTCACGCTGGAACTCGGCCCGAACAACTGCGCCGCGAGCCAGGACTCGATGACGAGCGACTGACCGGTCTTTCGTTTCTCCCTCTTTACATATGGATCTCGCTACACTCGCACTTTTCTTGCTTGCTGGCGGTGCAAGTCTGTTTATGGCGTGGGTCATTGGCGCGGGTTCCAGCGGTGCGACCCCCTTTGCCCCCGCGGTCGGTGCCAACGCCATCTCGACGATGCAGGCCGCGTTCGTCGTCGGAATCCTCGGATTCCTGGGGGCGGTCCTACAGGGCGGGAACGTCACCGAGGCGGTCGGCTCCGGACTGATCCGTGGAGTAACGCTCACGCCTGAGGCTGTTATCCTCGCGCTCGTCACGGCTGCGGGATTGATGGCCGTCGGAATCGCGACGGGCTATCCCATCGCGACGGCCTTTACGGTCACGGGTGCGATCGTCGGCGCCGGACTCGCGCTGGGCGGGCTCCCCGCGTGGTCGAAATACGCCGAGATCGGCCTGATGTGGACGGTCGCGCCGCTGGTCAACGCTGGGCTCGCGTACGGGCTCGCAAGCGTGCTCCCCCGGGAGGACGTGCCCGAACGGTGGTCAATTCCAGTTCTTGCCGGGCTGACCGGCGCGGTGGTATCGCTACTCGGATTCGCAATGCTAGGGCCGGGCGCGACGAGCCGCTCGATCGCCGCGACGGCAGCAGCCCTCGGTCCAGCCGAGAGTTCAATCGGCAGCGTTGCAATCGAAGTGGCCGTCGTCGGACTCTTCGCGCTTGTCTCGGCACTGGTCGTTCGCGTCTGGATCGGGGCCGACCAGCAGCGCGGCCTCCAGCGATACCTGCTCGTGTTGGGGTCGCTTGTGGCTTTCTCCGCCGGCGGCAGTCAGGTCGGGCTGGCGGTCGGCCCGCTCGTCCCGCTGCTCGAAACCGTCGACGTCTCGCTGTTCGCAGTGCTCGTCGGCGGTGCCGTCGGTATGCTCGTCGGCTCCTGGACCGGCGCGCCGCGGATGATCAAGTCTCTCGCACAGGATTATGCCTCGCTGGGACCGCGCCGGTCGATTTCGGCACTCCTGCCGACGTTCCTGTTCGCACAGACTGCCGTCGCGCTGGGCGTCCCGATCTCGTTCAACCAGGCCATCGTGACGGCGATCATCGGCAGCGGCGCGGCCGTCGCCGGCGGTGACGGCGTCAGTCGGTCAAAGATGGGGCGCACGCTCGGCGCCTGGGCCGGCTCGTTTCTGCTCGCGTTGGCGATCGGCTTCGGGACGCTCTCGGTGCTCTAGCGGTCTCGAATCGTCCCGCCGCTGAGCCCGTCCCATTCGACGCGGTAGCCGAGCTGCGAGAGGACCGCACTGGTGTCGTCGATCCCGTATCCCTCGAGGACGGACTCCGCGTCGCCGAGATCTATCCCCGCCTCGATCTCGCCGGCGAGCGAATCGAGTACGCCGGGGCGGACGAGCGTCCGGCCGACCCGCTC
>JBEQBN010000177.1:0-4051 GCA_041639775.1 Halapricum sp. | reverse complement strand
TTCGAATTTGTCTGACTCCCCGTCGTGTCGAACTCCCAGCCTCAGGAGTGGCGTGGTGATCGAGCCTCCCTGATATCGGCCCCGTCCCGGAGTTTGTCCTCACACTCCGGACAGACGCGCGGATTATCCACTCCACGTGGCGTGAACACTCGTGCGTACGCTTCAGTCACGAACGAACCGCAGTTCTGACATTCTGGCAAATTCCCACACCCGTTAATTGTAGCCTGCTGTGCTAGAAGTATATCTGTTTCGATGTCCACGGGTTGTCATCGATACAGCGAGAGATACAGCATCGCGAACCCGACGATGAACGGCACCGTTTCCGAGGCCTGAAAGAAAATCTGGACGAGTTCGACCGTGTTGGCGACCCAACCGATCTGGGCGACGACGTTGCTGACCGCGACCCCCATACTGATGAACGCAAAACCGATGAAGGCGTACTGCAGCCGTTCGGTCTGCTGGGACTGATAGGCCTGGAAGCTAATCACCGTCAGCCCGAGCGATAGCCCGAACAGCGCTAGCCGAAGCAAAATTAACACGCCACGGGCGGCCCAGATAGTGAGATCCGGCATACTTCTTTTTCGACCGGTGGTCCACTAAACCATTTTCATCGGTCGCTACTCGGACCCGAGTTCGTCCCAGAGTTGGCTGAACCGATCGGGGAGGTTCTCGGTCCGGTAGATGCGGACCCGGTACTCGTCGTCCTCCAGCGAGATGACCGTGCTCTCGAAGTTCGACTCGAAGACCTTGTAGTGGTTGCCGTCCTCCGCGACTAAGGTCCGGTCGGTGATGAGGTCATATTCCTCGAGCATTTCGATGCGACGATAGACCGTCGGCAACGAGAGGCCACACTCCTCGCTCAACTCTTTCGCGGATTTGGGCTCGCGACCGATCGCCGCGAGGACGCGCCGCGCGTGCTCGTCACCGATCGTGTCCAAGATCTCCTCGATACTTCGGTCGTCGTCCGGCACTATCCGTTGGTTCGTACGCGGAGTAAAAAGCTTGTCTGTCGGCCGTTTCCCGTGGTCAGCCTGCCCACTCACTACTCACTTGTGTCGCTGTTTCCGCCGACGAGAGCGTCTTCCAGCCGACCGGCAATGGCCTCGCTGTCGGACTCGGGCATCGGGAGGGTGATCGACTCGCCGTCCGCCGCGAGTTCGATCATCAGCGACTGCTCTCGCGACCAGAGATACACGCCGAAGGGGACGATCGCAAACAGCAACAAGAGCGCCCCGAACAGTTGCATAATATCGTCTAGGTCCCGGAGCAGCGACAGGAGCCGCTGGAACAGCCCCAACACGCCGCCGATCCCGAGTTGCCCCGTCGTCTCGGGGATCGTGACCCCGGAGAGAAACCGGTCGATCGGGAGGAACACGCCTGTGACGACTAACACGAGACCGTACGCTGTCGCCCGGAGTGCATACCCGAGCACGGCCGAGTCACTGTCTGTGTTCATCGAGACGCCAGTGACGTTCGGCCGGTCGGCCTGCTGGAAGTTCGCGCCGTCCTGCCGTGGCGTGAACGCCAACACTCGATGGCTCGTGACGACGACTGTTGCCGTCCCGACTTCGATCCGTTCGACAACTGACTCGCCTTCATAGAGTAGTTCCTCGACCCGGTCGCTCCAGCGACTCATCGATCGACCTGTTCGGCACCCACCAGTATAACAGCACCGTCGACCGACAGTCGGAGGATACAACTCCTGGCCGATCGAAACGGGTCTTATGTCAGAGACGGTCCGGTGCTGGCTGGTCGAGCGCGATTACTACGACGAGGACTTGGTGACGCTCGTCTACGCGACCCCGGACGGACAGCGCCATCTCACTCAACAACTGTCCACCGCGTTGCTGAGCAAGCGCCCCCCGACTGCCGCCAAGGACGTCGAACCGGAACGACTCGAACCGGTCTCCGATATGGAGACACGACAGCGCTACGCTACCGAAGCCGAGCGGATGATCGAGCGGCACGATCCGGACGATCTGGTGTGACGACTGGCCGCGCCAACTCCGGGGCCTGCGATCCCCTATGCACAATCCTCTTGACGGCGTACCCCCTGGATTCGGGTAATGGTTTCGACGCTGACCCTGGTGGTCGCGGGGATGGTCCTGTATACGGTCGTCGTTATGGGGCTTCGACAGCGTGGCGTTCTGCCGGAGTTCGTGCACGTTTCGGGTCCGCTGACGACGATCCACACACAGCGCGGCAAGGCGTTTCTCGACCGACTGGCCCAGCGCAAGCGATTCTGGCGGGCCTGGGGCAATCTCGGGCTGGGGATCGCACTCGTCTCGCTGGTCGGACTCTTTCTGACAGTCCTGCTGTCTGCCTACCAGAGTCTCCGCCAGCCGTCGGCCTCGGCTATCCAGGAGCCACAGAACGCGCTGGTCATCCCTGGTGTCAACGATTTTCTGCCGCTGTCGGCCGCACCTGAGATCGTCTTCGGATTGCTCGTCGGGTTGGTCGTCCACGAGGGCGGACACGGCCTGCTCAGTCGTGTCGAGGACATCGGGATCGAATCGATGGGCGTTGTCCTGCTGACGATCATCCCGCTCGGCGCATTCGTCGAACCCGACGAAGACGATCGCAAAGCGGCCGGCCGCGGCGCACAGAGCCGGATGTTCGCCGCCGGCGTCACCAACAACTTCGCGATCACTATCATCGCCTTCGCTCTGCTGTTCGGTCCGGTCACGGGGTCGATCGCCGTCGCCGGCGGCGTCCCGATCGGCGGGTCGATGCAGGACTCGCCGGCCCGAGTGGCTGGGCTGGACGGCGGCGATCGGATCGTCGCTATCGCTGGGACGGGCGTCGAGTCAGCGTCGGATATCGACGGTGTCCTGGCCAATTACAGCGACCAGCACGTCACGGTGACGACTGGTGACGGCGAGTCAGTGGTGGTCAACCGCTCGGCACTGGTCACCCGGGCGCTTGCGGACGGGCCGCTCGCGGTCGAGGCCGGGGATACAATCGTCGCCGTCAACGACACGACTGTCCCGACTGAAAGCCAGTTCCACGACGCGGTGCGCAACCGGACAGCCGCGACGCTCACGATCGACAACGGCTCGAACGTTACCGGCCCGGTCGGCGCCTACGCCAGCGCGGTCGGCGAGGACGGACCACTGGCCGATGCCGGTGCCCCTGTGGGCGAGTCGGTCGTCGTGACGCGTATTGACGATACTCGCACGCCAGACGCCGAGACGCTCCAGGACACCCTCGCCGACCGCGATCCCGGAACGACCGTCACGATCGAGGCGTACGTCGATGGCTCGCCGGAGCAGTACAACGTCACGCTCGACGAGAACCCCCGAACCGGCGGCGCGCTCCTCGGCGTCCTCGGCGTCCAGCCCGGCTACAGTGGGATTGTGATCGATGACCTCGGGATCCAGGTTTATCCCGCCGAGTCCTATCTGGCAGCGCTGTCCGGTGACGGCGCACTCGGCGGCCTCGGCGAGGGATCGCTCGCGACGATCGCCGTGACGCTGCTGGTGTTGCCCTTCGCGGCCGTCGCGTCCCCGTCGCTTGGCTTTAATTTCGCCGGTTTCCTGGATCCAATCACGAACTTCTACGTCGTCCAGGGGCCGCTCGAACCGCTCGGCGGCGGCGTGTTCCTGCTCGCGAACCTGCTGTTCTGGACCGGCTGGATCAACTTCAACCTCGGGCTGTTCAACTGCATCCCCGCGTTCCCGCTGGACGGCGGGCACCTCCTGCGGACGAGCACCGAAGCAGTCCTCTCTCGGACGCCGTTGCACCACCGCCGGCACGTTCAGGTGGTCACGATCTCGATCGGGCTGATTATGGGTGGTAGCCTGCTCCTGATGCTGTTCGGCCCCCAACTGCTTTCTTGAAGACAAAGGGATTTTCCTGAAAGGCAAGGTTCCTTACGCCTTCGGCCTAAGACCGAACAAGATGACTACGGAGCGACGGGACGCACCCCCAACAGCCGAAGGATGGTACGTGCTACACGACGTTCGGACAATCGACTGGACTGGCTGGGACGAGGCCTCCCAGCGCACGCGTGACCGGGCTATCGAGGAGGGCATCGAGTTCCTCCAGTCGG
>JBEQBN010000176.1:0-4055 GCA_041639775.1 Halapricum sp. | reverse complement strand
GTACCGAAGAGGACCTCCGCCAGCGGATACTCGCGGAGCCGTCACTGATCGAGTCCGGATTCACGCCGCTGGCGACCGAGCGGGAAACGTCCGCGGGTGCCGTCGACGTCTACGGGGAGGACGGAGGCGGCCGGGCTGTCGTCTTAGAGCTGAAGCGCCGTCGCGTCGGTCCGGACGCAGTCGGTCAGTTAGCGCGCTATGTCGAGGCGCTACAGCGCGATCTCCACGCCGATACTGGCGTCCGCGGTATCCTTGTCGCGCCATCGGTCACCGATCGTGCCCGATCGCTGCTAGCCGAGCGCGGCCTTGAGTTCGTGGCGCTGGAACCGTGACGGGCCGCTTTTCGGCCCCCTTCACAGTCTACCGGCCGCGACGAGATGCTCCATCCGGGCTGCTATCGTCGCGACAGTCTTCGAGACCGTTCCCAGCTCTGACGGGCGGACGCGCGTGAACGGAATCTCGTAGCTGACGTGACGGCCGTCGATCCGGAGTCGTCCCGGCACTGATATATCCAGCAGCGCCGACTGGACCTCGGCATCGAACACGGACGCGATGTTCGACCCGGCCTCGACTTCGAAGACGAACGTCTCATCTAGCGCGTCGGTTCCCGTTTTGATGCCGCGTTCTGTCCCGCCACTCCCGACGTAGGTGAGCGTCACGTCGATCGGGTCGGTGACGCCGCCGGCCGTCGCCTCGACACGGATACCCCGTTGACGGACGAGTCCGCGCCCGACCGTCTCGGCAGTGATCACGTTGCCCTTCAGCGACCGCTGGAGGGGCGGTCGCCGATCGTCCTCGTGTTGTGGTTCGAACGGCGTCTCCTCGATCAACCGCCGCCACGCGCGTCGCTCGCGTCGCCGAACGACCAACACACCCGTCAGCCACACGCCCACGAGCGCGGCGACCGCGGTCGGTCTGTCAGTGTATCCGGTGACTTCGGCCGAATACTCGGTCAACGCGACCCAGCCCCCGCCGGCGAGTAGTAGTGTCCACACGAGCAGGCGGTGGCGCTTTCCGACGTACCGCCGCAAACGGGTCATTCCCAGTAACTTCGGTGCGTGTCATCAAAAGTGTCGGCCTCGAAACGCCGCGACCGGTCACTCCTCGATTTCGGATTGCAACGCAGAGAGTAGTTGCAACGCTTCCAGTGGTGTCGTTTCGGCGATCGACACCTCGCGCAGGCGGTCGCGGATCGCGTCGGATTCGGCCGCTGTCTCGTCGTCCGCGCTCGCCGGTTCGCCATCGTGGCCCGGCGCGGTCGGTCCGTGGCCGTTGGCCCGTGTCGGTGTGCGGTCGTCGTCCGCCGGGGTGGTCGTCTCGCTACGTTTGAGCAAGTCGGCGGCCCGCTGGACGACCGTCCCGGGCACGCCCGCGACGTCGGCGACCTCGACGCCGTAAGACGCTTTTGCCGCACCCGGGGCGATCTCGTGCTCGAAGACGACCCTGTCCTCGCGGCTGGTCCTGAAGTGCCGATTGAACACGCCCGGCAATTCCGTGGCGACAGCTGTGAGTTCGTGGTGGTGAGTCGCAAAGAGCGTCGTCGCGCCGAGTTCGTCGTGGAGAAACTCAGTCACCGCGCGAGCGATCGCCAGCCCGTCGGTCGTTGCGGTGCCGCGACCGACCTCATCGAGCAAGACAAGCGAGTCCGCAGTCGCGTGCTCAAGAATCTCGGCGAGTTCGGTCATCTCGATCATAAACGTCGATCGCCCGCCGGCGATGTCGTCGCTGGCTCCGACGCGTGTGAAGATCCGGTCGATGATACGCAATTGCGCACGCTCGGCAGGGACGAAGCTTCCAGCCTGGGCCAGCAGTGTGGTCAGCGCAATCTGGCGCATATACGTGGACTTGCCGCTCATATTTGGCCCGGTGATGATCATTATGCGTTGCTCACGATCGAGGCTGGCTCCGTTCGGGACGAACGCGCCTTCGGTCCGCTCGACGACGGGATGGCGGCCCGCCTCGATTTCGATACCCTCCTCGACGAGTTCCGGGCGAGTGTAGTCGAACTCCGCGGCGACAGTTCCAAACGAGACCAACACGTCGAGTTGAGCCAGTGCGTCCGCCAAGTTCTGGACGCGTTCGGACTCAGCGGCAACGGTTTCGCGAACCTCGACGAATAGTTCGTACTCGCGGTCGTCGGCCCGTTGTTCGGCGCTGATAATCTCCTCTTCGCGCTCCTTGAGTTCGGGCGTGTAGTAACGCTCGCTGTTTTTCAGCGTCTGGCGGCGCTGATAGTCCTCGGGCACCCGGTCGAGATTGGCGTCAGTCACCTCGATGTAGTAGCCGTGGACGGAATTGTGCCCGACTTTCAGCGAGTCGATACCGGTCCGTTCGCGTTCCTGTTGCTCTAGGTCGTCAACCCAGGCTTTCCCCGACTGCTCGGTCTCACGCAATTCGTCGAGGGTCTCGTCGTAGGCAGGTGCGATGACGCCACCCTCTGTAAGCTCCGGCGGTGGATCGTCGGCGATCGCTTCCGTGATGAGCGACCGGACATCGGGCACGTCGTCCAGGCGATCGTGAATCGACTGGAGTTTCGCGCTGTCGCTGTCGGCAATCGTCTCGCGTATCTCGGGGACGACATCCAGTGTCGAGCCGAGCGAGTTGAGATCACGGGCGTTCGCACGTCCACGGGAGACACGCGAGATCAGTCGTTCGAGATCATAGACCTCACGCAGTCGCTCGTGGAGCCGCTCACGGGTCCGGACCGCACCGACGAGTTCGTCGACCGCTTCGTGGCGAGCCTCGATTCGGTCCCGATCGATCAATGGGCGGCGCAGCCAGTCAGTCAACTCCCGCCGGCCCATCGCGCAGGCGGTCTCGTCGACGGCCTCGATCAACGTCAGTCCGTCCGAACTTCGGACCGAACGGCGCTCGAACACTTCGAGACTCTCCAGCGCGACGGCGTCGAGCACCATATACTCGCGGGGATCGTACCGCGTGAGATGGTTGAGATACGCCAGGTGCCCGTCCTCGCCGACAGCGGTCCCGCCGCGGGTGTACTCGGCGTAGGCGAGCAATGCTCCACACGCAGAGACTTCCGCGTCGCTTGCGAGCGACCGCTCCGGCGGGCCGAAGTACTTCCCGACCCGCTCGCGTGCTTGCTCGGCCGCGAAGGCGCGTTCGTCGTAGGGCGTGACCATACACTCGAAGGGATCGGTCGGCGCGTCGGGGCCGACGATTGCCTCCGAGGGGGTGAAGCGACCGAGTTCGTCCTCGATTGTCGCGAGCGAATCGCTGCCAGTCGCGTAGGCGTCGCCGGTCGAGACATCCAAGACTGCCAGCCCGTAGTAGTCGTCCTCGCGAGCCAGCGCGGCGACGTAGTTGTTCGCGGCCCCACCCAGCAGCTCGTCTTCCGTGAGCGTTCCCGGCGTGATGATCCGGGTGACTGCCCGATCAACGACGCCGCTCACGTCGTCGGGATCCTCGATTTGATCGGCGATGGCGACGCGATAGCCGGCATCGAGTAGCGTTTCGACGTAACTCTCGGCGTTGTCGATAGGAATGCCGGCCATCGCGTACTCGCCAGTGGAGTCCTCTCGTTTGGTCAGCGTAATCTCACAGAGACGAGCGACGCGCTCGGCCGCTTCACAAAACGCCTCGTAAAAATCACCGACCTGAAAGAGCACGAGCGCGTCGTCGTATTCCCGGGTCAACTCGAAGTACTGGGCCATCATCGGCGTCAACTCCTCTGCCCGTTCGGCCATTTTCTCGGGTGCTCCGAGTGCCCCGTCCATACCGAACGCGCAGGCGCTCGCGGCTCATAGACCTCTCGAAACCGATCGAACCGGTCACCGCGATCGTGCTGGGTGTCACTGGCCGTTGGTGGTCGCGCTTGACGTCACTGGTTCTCGATGACTTCACCGGCGATATTCCGTCCACGTGGTTTCAGCGACACCTCCCGTCGCGCTCGCACTTCCTGTAGGAGTCCGTTCTCGATGAGTTCGTCGTAGATTTCCTCGACTTGTTCGACATCCATCCCGACGAAATCAGGGATTTTGAACGGCGAGACACCTGAGTAAAGCGCCATCAGCACTTCGTGTTCGGCCTGGCTGATG
>JBEQBN010000175.1:0-4057 GCA_041639775.1 Halapricum sp. | reverse complement strand
CGCGGATCCGCTCGCTCACGGCGTCGTCCGGGTCCGCGAAACTGACCGAGACGTCGCCCGTATCCTCGATCTCACGGCGGTCGTTGACCCGGGCGACCAGCGCCCCTGCATCCAGCGCGACGGTCTCAATCTCGGCGGGCGTGATTGGTTCGCCCTCGCCGGTGATCGTCACGATCACGACCGCCTCCGACAGGTCGTGTTGCTCGACTCGCCCGCGGACGCGCTCGTACCCCTCACCGTCTTTGAGATCGACGTCCACGAAGACGAACTCGCGGGTCGGCAACCCCCGACGACGGATGTCGACGCCCTCCTCGAAGGTCACCAGGTTGTAGCCGCGATCCTCACGCTCGGAAGCGCTGGCGCGCTCGGTCGAACCGCAGTAGGTCACCCACGTCGAGTCCACCTGCGTGCGTTTGGGTTCGTGGTCGTCGCCGAGCAACATCGCGTCGAACTCGACGGTGGCGGCCGACAGCACTTCCTCGGCGTTCCAGTCGCCGTGATCGAACGGCTGGAACAGTCCGTGCGAGACCAAGGCTGCGTGCTCAGCGTCGTGTGGCTCGAAGTCGTAGTCCAGGTCACCACGCTGGGAGCGGGCCACGAAGTCCAGGCCGTAGAAGGCCGTGTTTCCGACGGTCACCGGCTCGGGGCCGAGCCGCGTCGCCAGCCCCAGCGACTCGTAGAGATCGAGCCACTGGGCCTCGCGTTTGGCCTCGTGGTTGCCGACAATCGCCAGAAACGGAATGTCGGCCGTCTCCAGGTCACGGAGCACCGACAGTGTGCCCATAATGTCGGGCAGTCCCGGACGACGATCGTGAAAGAGGTCCCCCGCGTGGACCACCGCGTCGACGCCCTCGGCGACGGCGTCTTCGACCACCTGCCGAAACGCACTCAGAAAGTCCTCCCGGCGCTCGGGCTCGTGATACTGCTGGTAGCCCAGATGGGTGTCCCCAGTGTGGATAACCCGCGTCATTGCCCGCCCGTATGCCGGCCCGTCCTAAAGGGGTTCCGAGACCACGGTGAAAGTGAAAGAGCGGAGAGCCTAACAACGTGCAATTACTCGATTTGCAAGGTGTAGACGCGCTTGCGCGCATCAGTGAATGAAAACCGCGCGTCGACGACGCCGACTTCTTGCAGGCGGTTCAGTGCGTATCTGACCGTCCGCCCGGGCAGCAGTGTCTCCTCGGCGAGCTGACTTTGGGTCAGTTGGTCGTTGTACTCTAAGACCTTCGCGACGAGCTTTGCACTCGGCGGAAGCTCACGGACTGCTTCCCAGTCGTGTTTCGTCTGTGCTTCGGGAGTGGCCGCCTCAGTTGTACTCATTGTACCCCGAACGAGTGGATACAGAGTAATAATATTTTCTACTCTGATATATTACCTTGAAGCATATATATATGCAGGGCCACGCTACAGGGGCAGCACCTGACATTACCCGAAACCTCTTATGAATACATCCACTACCCAGGGGGTAATGACGGACACCGTCGACGACGTCAATCTCCCGTACGACGACGACGCTTCCCAGCAGGACAAGATCGATGCCCTGCAGGAGCGTCTCGAAGTGCTGGAGGCCCAAAACGAGGAGATGCGGGACAAGCTGTTGGACGCCAACGCCGAGAACAACAAGTACCAGCAGAAACTAGAGCGGCTCACCCACGAGAACAAGAAGCTCAAACAGTCGCCGCTGTTCATCGCCACCGTCCAGGAACTCACCGACGAGGGAGTCATCATCAAACAGCACGGCAACAACCAGGAAGCTCTTACTGAGGTGACCGAGGAGATGCGCGAGGACCTGGAACCGGACGATCGGGTCGCAGTCAACAATTCCCTGTCTATTGTCAAATCTCTCGAAGACGAGACCGATGTCCGTGCTCGCGTGATGGAAGTCGAAGAGAGTCCAGAGGTGGGCTACGGCGACATCGGCGGTATCGAAGATCAGCTCGAGGAAGTGCGTGAGACCGTCGAGATGCCGCTGAAAAACCCCGATATGTTCGAAGACGTCGGAATTGACCCGCCGAGCGGCGTCTTGCTGCACGGCCCGCCCGGTACGGGCAAAACGATGATGGCCAAGGCCGTCGCAAATCAGACCGACGCCACGTTTATCAAGATGGCTGGCTCCGAGCTCGTCCACAAGTTCATCGGCGAGGGTGCGAAACTCGTCCGAGATCTGTTCGAGTTGGCTCGCCAGCACGAACCCGCGGTCATCTTCATCGACGAGATTGACGCAATTGCCGCCAAGCGGACTGAATCGAAGACCTCCGGTGACGCGGAGGTCCAGCGGACGATGATGCAACTCCTCAGCGAGATGGATGGTTTCGAGGACCGGGGCCAGATCAGTATCATCGCCGCAACAAACCGCTTTGATATGCTCGATCGAGCAATTTTGCGACCCGGCCGGTTCGACCGCCTCATCGAAGTGCCAAAGCCGGACGCCGAAGGCCGCGAGCAGATCTTCGAGATCCACACCCGCGGGATGAACCTCGCCGAGACGGTCGACTTCGAGTCGCTGGCCGAGGAGACGTCCGAGGCCTCCGGGGCGGACATCAAGGCGATCTGTACCGAGGCAGGGATGTTCGCGATTCGAGACGACCGTTCGGAGATCGTCGAACAAGACTTCTACGACGCCTGGGAGAAGATCCAACAGGAGTCCGAAGGCGACGAGGACGTCTCCCGAACCTTCTACTGATCGGCTGCGCCAACAGCGTCCGTCGTCTGTGTTTCCGCGTTCAGCTCTATCCCGCCAGCGACGCCGTCGAATGCATACCTGAATCGATACCAATCGCTCATCGTGGCCGTTGTACGGTTGTTCCGGGTCGACTACACGACTAGATTACTAGTACATCGTTACAACGGCTACTGTCTATGCGGGCTACTGACAAGACGGATCGACAGCTGTCGATTGCTATATCTGGGGAACAGAAAGCGGAAAGAGGGGTGGGTGGTGGGGGGTGTTGGGGTGGCACCCAAAACTGGGTGCAAACACTGGTATGGCCCCCCCGATAAAGTACTTTATGGCCGGAGAGACACCGTCTCCCGGATACTCACGGTCGATACACATAAACTGCCGGCAGTCCTAAACTGGGATGTGACGACGACCGTTCCAGCGGACTCCTCTGGGCCGAGCGTCCGCCAGGCCGTGCGTGCCGACCTGCTCGCTGTCTTCAAGATTGAACAGACGTCGTTTCCCCAGCCGTGGCCCTATTCGGCGTTCGAGCAGTTTCTGTCCGAGCCGGGGTTTCTGGTCGCTGAAGTCGGCGGCCCCGGGCCGTCGGGCGTCGTCGGCTACGTCGTCGCCGATACCGTACCGAACCACGGTCACCCGCTGGGCCACGTCAAGGACTTGGCGGTCCATCCCGAACGACGCGGTGGGGGTATTGGGACGCGACTCCTACAGCGGGCGCTGACTGTCCTTGAGAAGCAGGGCGTCCAGTCGGTAAAACTCGAGGTCCGGGCCACCAACGACCGCGCCCGGTCGTTGTACGAACGCTTCGGGTTCACGCATCGGCGGACGATTCCTAACTACTACGACGACGGTGAGGACGCGCACGTACTCGTTCGGTAGCGGCCGGTCACAACGGGTGACTGTGCCGGACAGTGGCTGACCAGCTTCGGCAGGCCCGTTCGTTACCCATAAGCCCCACGACCCCGAATCGGGAGTAATGACTGCGCAAGCCGCCGATTCGCGCGACCTGACGGTCGTCATCGGCCTGGAAGTCCACGTCCAGTTGGAGACGGACACGAAGATCTTCTGTGGCTGTTCGACCGAGTCCGCCGAGGAACCCAACACCAACACCTGCCCGGTCTGTCTCGGGCTCCCCGGTGCGCTCCCGGTGCTCAACGAGGGAGCGGTTGAGGCCGCGGTCAAGGTCGGCAAGGCCATCGACGCCTCGATTCCCGAGGAGACGGCCTTCCACCGGAAGAACTACTACTACCCCGACCTGCCGAAGAACTTCCAGATCACCCAGTACGACGCCCCCATCTGTCAGGACGGTATCCTGGAGTTCGGTCACGAGGGCGAGCGCCGGTCGGTCGGGATCCGACGCGCCCACCTCGAAGAGGA
>JBEQBN010000174.1:0-4073 GCA_041639775.1 Halapricum sp. | reverse complement strand
GGTTAGTCTGCAGCCTCGACGTCGGCGGACGGCGTCGGTGCGGCGTCCTCTCCGAGCACGGCGCGTGACCGCAGCAGGATGAATCCGAACCCGACCTTCGCGAGAACGTCGAGCACTGCGTAGATTGCCGTCTCGGCCGACAGCGGAATCGCGCCGACGCCTTCAGTTCCGATGATCCAGACGATCGGGTACGCCGTCCACAGCGCGATCGTCAGGTTCCGGAGTGTGATGAACGTCGACTTCCTGCTTTCGTCGTCGAACGACATTGCGCCTTTCGTCAGCGCGCGGTACAGCAGGTAAATGACGAACACGAACGCGATCGTACTGACTGCCCACCAGATGATCCGGAACTCGAACACCGGCGTGAACGCGCCGACCAGACCGGCGACGATCATAATCCCGTCAGCGGAGATGAGCGCGGCGACTGGCGGATCTCTAATGTCGTACCCTGCCAGCAGCGACAGGTCAAGCAACAGCAACGGCGTGGTGAACGCCCAGTCGGCGTACCGCGCCCAGTAAATGCGCTTTACTTCGTCACCAACGGTGACTGCCGCGTCACCGAACCCGAGAAGCATCGACAGATATGCCGCGAACGCGGTCCCTGAAATGAGGATTGTCACATAGAAGTACTCCTGTGCTTCCGGATTCCCCCGTGCCTGTGGAGCCTTCGAGAGGAAGTACAACGTCCCCAGCCCCATCAAAAGGGTTCCGGCTGCGAGGAACACTGCCTGTTCAATTGGCGGTACCGCACCGAAATAGGAGGTTGGTAGCTCCTGTGCTAGTACTGATGCGAACATTACACTAATTGTATGGGAACAAACCAAGTTATACACAGAACCAAATAGCTGTGGTATATCTCGGCGTTCGACAACGAACTGTTGGAGACGACCGATTCCCGACGCGTGTTCACGCACGCAAGCCCAAGGTGTTTGGGTCCGTTTCGTTGAGAGAGTCTGACCCCGGCCGACCACCAGCAACTGCAAAAAAGCAGTCTGGAGCGTCACAGCACCTCAATCACTCACGAGCGCCCGCGTGATACATCAATCCTGTCGAGGACCCACGGATACAACACGAGTCCCTGCACGACGAACGACGTCGTCAACAGGAAGAAAGCCCCCTCTTCGATCGGGAGACCCCCAACAGAGATGCCGGTCGTGTACTGACTCGAAAGCGTCCAGATCCCGTTCTCAATAGCAATCCGGTCAGCGACTGCGAGGTACAGCGTCGGGACGGCGATTGCAACCGCGACGAGTCGGCGACGGGCCCACAGGTACGGCCACCCGACCGCCCACTGCAACGCCAGCACGGGTGCCGACCACGCGAGTATCGACCCAATGTACAGTGTCGCATCGATGGTCAGCAGCGCCAGACCGCCAATACCGATCGCAAGCGGGACCACGATGCCGAGCGCGCGATCATACACTGTGACCGACACCGTCTTTTCAGGCGGGTCAAAGAGCCTCCCACAGAGAGACAACCACAGTGTCGCGATGAGCGGCTGTATGACGATAAAGAGATACTCCTCAACCGGCGCCGCCCAGATGTGTGTCACGACGGTCCCGTCACCGTACTCCCACACGCCGTGGAGAATGAGGAGGTTGTCCCACGGAGTCGTGTATGCGAGTGCGACGACGACAATGGCGGCGACCGGCAACGGATAGACGAGCTGCCTTTGACGAGTTGTCCACACATCGACTATTGTGAGTACAAAAAGCAGTGGCAACAGAAACAGCGCGTGAAACCCTGCGTACGTTACTGGTCCCATAGTGTCCTTTGAAGTTATGTGATCGCTGTCCGATAGTGGTGATGCCCATCGCGTTAGGTAAACGTGACTCCCAGAGTTCACGTCGCCACCAAAATAGCGATGCCGCCTGCCGGATCAGTCGGCCGTCGCGGAGCTGCCGACTTGGCTCGCGGCGTCATCAAGGACGCTGTGGCTGCGCAGCAGCACGATGCCGAATCCGACCTTCGCAGTCAGATCAAGCAGCATAAAGCCAGCCGTCTCGATCGGCAGTCCGACGACAGCGAGCCCTTCGGTCCCGATCAGCCACCAGACCGGGTAGACGAACCACAGGCCGACGATCATATACCGGAGGGTGTTGAACGTGCTCTTCGTGTCGCCTGATAGTTGGGCCACTTTCGATGAGAGGCCCTGGAACAGGTAGAAGATCAGCACCAGGAAAAAGCCAGTGCTGACGCCCCACCAGACCAGGCGGTGAGCCTCGGTGCTGAGACCGAGCGAATCGATCGGCGCGATCGTCAGGGTCGCGACCAGACCGGTCAGGATCATCATCACGTCCAGTCCGACCAGCGTCGCGATAGTATTGCGGTCAGCACCAGCGAGCAACGCCAAGTCGTATAACAGCAGCGGCGTCGTCAGGATCCAGTCGGTGTACCGGGGCCAGTAAATCTTCAACTCGTCGACGCCGTCGATAAACGGCGCGAGGTCGATCACACCGAAGCCTGTTGCCATTGCGAGATAGTTCACGAACGCAATCGCGGCGATGAACGTTGTCACGATATAGAACTTCTGTCGGCGTGAGTCTGTCACGCCCCAGCCCCGGGCGATGAAGTACAACATCCCGAGGAACATCCCTGCCGTGCCGAGCCACAACCATATCACCTCATCGCCCGGTGACGCGTTTAGCTCCCCTACTTGCAGTACGGACGTACCGATTGCCGCCAATGCTTGGCTGCCTAGTAATGCCATATTACATTATTGAATATGTGTCGGCCCGAGTTAGTGATGCAACACAACAGTTTTGGGCTATTCCGTTACTCTTTCAGGAGCAATAGCTGCCCGTCGATACCAGCGTTACTGACACATCGGCTGTGCTGCTGGTATTGGAGGCCGAATCGAACGAGAACACAATCAATTGGGCACTGAATCGCTACAGAGCACCGTTCTGTGTACCACAGACCCCCACTCGAAAAGCGTTCGTCAATCAGTCTGCGGTGACTTCTTCGCTGACTTCGTCTCTGTAGTGCTCGTCGATGAGGTCCTCGTCAATGCGGTTGAGTTCCTCGCGGGGGAGCATACTAAGCAAGTCCCAGCCGATTTCCAGTGTCTCGTCGATGGCTCGATCCGTCGTGAACCCCTGTTGGACGAACTCCGCCTCGAAGCGATCAGCGAAGTCCAGATACTTGTTATCACGTTCGGAGAGAGCCTCACGACCGACAATGTTCACAAGGTCACGCAGGTCCTCACCTTCCGCGTAGGCGGCGTACAACTGGTCGGAGACATCGGCGTGGTCGGCCCGGGTCAGTCCCTCGCCGATCCCGTCGTCCATCAGCCGCGAGAGGCTGGGCAGGACGTTGATCGGCGGTTGGACGCCTTGGCTGTTGAGGTCCGGATCGATAATGATCTGACCCTCGGTGATGTAACCGGTCAGGTCTGGAATTGGGTGCGTGATGTCATCAGAGGGCATCGTCAGGATCGGGATCTGGGTGATCGACCCATCTACGCCTTTGATCCGGCCGGCCCGCTCGTACAGTTGGGCCAAGTCGGTGTACATATATCCGGGGTAGCCACGCCGACCGGGGACCTCCTCGCGGGCGGCCCCGATCTCACGCAGCGCTTCACAGTAGTTGGTCATATCCGTCAGGATCGTCAGGACGTGATACCCCTTCTCGAATGCCAGATACTCGGCGGTCGTCAGCGCCAGCCGTGGGGTGAGCGTCCGCTCGGTTGCGGGGTCGTCCGCGAGGTTCATAAAGACGACGCTGCGCTCAAGCGCGCCTGTGCGCTCGAAGTCGTCCATAAACTCGTTTGCCTCTTCCGCGGTAATCCCCATCGCACCGAATATCACCGCGAACTCCGAACTGTCTCCGCTTTCGCCTTCTTCCTCCGGTACAGTCGCCTGGCGGGCGATCTGTAGCGCCAGATCGTTGTGGGGCTGGCCCGAACTGGAGAAGATCGGCAGCTTCTGGCCTCGGACGAGCGTGTTCATCCCGTCGATGGCCGAGACCCCGGTCTGGATGAACTCCGCGGGGTACTCTCGCGAATAGGGATTGATCGCCTCGCCGACGATGTCTTCGCGTTTGTCCGGTTCGATTTCAGGTCCGCCGTCGAT
>JBEQBN010000173.1:0-4084 GCA_041639775.1 Halapricum sp. | reverse complement strand
TGGTCGAGATGCCGATCCTGGACACAGTGAGTCTGATCATCATTCTCGGGGCCGCGACGCTCGTCAGTGGAGCCGTCGTGGTCAGTTCGATCCGGGAACTCCGTAGCGAGGGGCAAGCGACGCCCCGGCCGGCCGACTGATCGCGATCACTGTCGGTCTTTTTCAGCCCTGGTCGGGCACTTTTGCCGGAGTTAGGGCAGTTCCCGGTGTCGCTGCAGCGTCGTCTCCAGGTCGGCGTCCAGTACCGCCAGCGAGAACCCGTCGACCCGCGCCAGGTCGGCCGCGTGTTCCCAGACGTCCTCGTGATCGAGCCCCTGCAGGACGACCACGTTCGGCGTCGGGTTGACGACGCGCATCGCAACCAGCGGGGACTCCCCGCGAGTGACACCGGAAAACACTAGCGCCCGGTTGGCGCTCTGTCCGTACAGCCGGTAGAACTCCTCGCTGGAGAGTCGCGTGATCGCCGCGATGCTGTCGATGATCGTGTGGCCCGCGATCGTGTCCTCGCGGCCGCGGACCAGTTCCGTCGCGCCGATCGCGTCGTAGTAGCGGTCGATATCGATCGTCGCCGGGTACTCCTTGAGTTCGTGGACGACCTCGCGATCGAACCCGGCGCTGAGCACGCGAGCGTGCTGGCGGATCCGGCTCCCGCCGCGGCGCTCGTCGACTGCGAGCAGCCCTTCCACGAGCCGGCGGATGATACCGCTCCCGGGATTCGTGCGGCGGCCGCTCTCGTAATCGGAGATCACCGACGAGGAGATGTCAAGCTCGGCGGCCAGTTCCGTCTGGCTGACTTCGAAGTCGCTCCGCCACTTCCGAACGGTCGCCCCCGTGTCCTCGCTGAGCGTGATCTCGCCGGCGATCCGTTCAGCCAGCCGTCGGCGCGCGTCCGCGTCCACGTCCATAACAGGAGTTCGAGCTACCGCTGGATAAGCGTTGTCGAACCGAGATTCGTCGTTCGTCGAAACGCGAATCCATAGGAGCTGGCCACAAGGGATATACTCAGCAAGACCGTGTGATCTTGGACAATGCGACAGTCGACGTACTCGGGAGGCGCTCCCGCCGAGACGAAGACGCACCAAGAAGCGCGTGGGGGATGAACCGTGGACAGAGACGCGATCCCGACGCTCGATCGCCGGACAGTACTGGGTAGTATTGCCGGCGCTGGAGTCGCTTCGATCGCCGGCTGTTCGCTGCTGGAGTCGGGTGATGACGGGCCGTCGAGGGAGATCGGCGACGAGCGGGCGCGTTCGCTCGCCGAGGAGTTCGCACCGACGATCTACTTCGACCGAAACGAGGAGTGGTTCCCGACGGATCCGCGGTCCTACGAGAGCGATCGAGACGGGGAGACAGTCGTCAGCGGGTTCGACGCCTTCGAGGGGTACGTACACACCGACGGCGAGCCGCCGGACCCGGCGGTGTTCTACCACGCCATCGAGTACGAGGACTCCCCGTTGGCGGTCGTCCAGTACTGGCTGTATTCGGCGTTCGATCAGTTCACCACGAACTTCCACTGGCACGACTGGGAGCTCTTACAGGTGTTCGTCGATACCGACACCGGCGAGCCCCAGCTGTACGTCGCCAGTTCCCACTCGCGGTCGGTCCCGAACAACGAGTTCCTCGACCCGGAGCGGCGGCCGCGGATTCTCTCGGAGCTGGGGTCCCATTCGAGCGGGCTCTCGGTCAACGAGGACGAACAGCACTTCCAGCGGTTCCCGCTGGGGGCAGACATCGCGGACGTCACCAACAGCGTCATCGAGGGGCTCGAAGACGTCGCGACGGTCCCGTTCGCGTATGGACTCCCACGGGACGAGGGGCTCGCGCTGCCGTACGTGGTGCCGGAACTCGACGGCGCACCCGTCTACGAACACGATCGGCTCCCCAGCGTCGAGGCGTCGGACCTCGTGAGCGGCGCACTGACAGTCCGGTCGTTCGACGACCTGCAGTCTCCGCCGAGTGACCTGCCACACCGGGAGACCGGATTGCGCTTCGAGCACCAGGGCCGAGAATCCGATGACGCCGACGTGGCGTACGACCTCCGTCCGAGCGCGGACCTCGAACACATCGAAGCGTTCACCGGCCCGCAGTTGAGCTTCGAGTTCGCGATCCCGGACTTCGCCGAGGACGCGATCGCGGACCACATCACGACGACCGGTGTCCCCTGGAACGGGCAACGGTACGACGATCCCGCGAGCGATATCAGCGAATCGAGCCATCGGCGGGCACTCTCCGACCGATACGACGCTATCGGAGCCCCGTCGGAGGTTGATCAGGTGATCGCAAGAGTGACAAACGCCGTCACCGCCGAGGAGGCGCCCGACGGAGAGGGGCTCGCGACGATCGACCCGTCGCTGGAAGCGTTCGCGCTCTTCGAGAGTGAGCCCGAGGCCGTCCCGACCTTCCAGGGGATCGTCGCACTCCAGGACGTCCCGAGCGGCGAGCACACCCTGACGATCAACGGCGCCGGCGTCGCGCCGCACAGCGAGTCCGTCACGGTCCCGGGCGGCGGCGAAACGACGATAGCCGGCGCGGACGGCGAGATCCCACTGGTCGCACGGGAGAACGCGACGAAACTCGAGGTCGATGCCGACGGGACCGACGCCGATCTCACGGCGCTCGCCGTCGAGGACGACTTCGCCGGACGGATCTACGACGCGCCGCTGTCCGGCCCCGACGCCGTCTACGTGCACCGCGGTGGTGCCTTCACGACGGAAGTCCGCGACACCGACGACGAAGTCGGAGCGTTCCGCGTCAATCCCGACCGGGAGGCGCGCGTCCGGATCGAACGACCGGACACCGGAAAGCGGCCACTAGCCCGGTACGTCGCCGACGTCGCCGAAGAGACGCGAAACGAGATAGCGAATCTGGCCGAGGCCAATGACGCCGAATCCGGAGAAGGCGAGGGGTCCGAGAACGCGATCGGAGGGCTGACGACAGCACTAGGGGCCGTCGTGGACGCTGCCGACCGCGCGGCAGAACGCGCCGCTGCCGGCGACCGCTCCAACGCGGACCGACAACTCGACACCGTCGCGACTCGCCTAGAACGTGTCGGCACGCGGCTGTCAGAAGCCAGTGACGACCTGCCGCCGGAGATTGCCCGTGCAGCCGAGAACCGACTCGAACAGACGAGTCGGCGATCCGAACAGGCGCGCCGGGCCGAGAAGCTCTGATACTGCCGGCCGTTTCTGACTCGGAGAGCGGTAGAATTTCACACTGGGGCCAGAGGGAGGCGTGACCGAAAAGCACACGTAGAACGTTTAATCCCGCCAAATTGGGCCAAAATGGGGGGACATCGAGTTGCCGGTTTATGCGTCTTCGAGGGATACGGACAGTCGTGATGCAAGACACGACAGACGAGACGTCGACGTATCGACGCGAGTATCTCAAGGCGACAGGCGCGGTCGGACTGGCCGGTGCGATCGGACTGGCGGGCTGTTCGGAGAGCGCGAGTGCCGCGACTGGGACGCTCGCGACGGCCGTCAAGGACGCGCCCGGCGACATCGAGGACTTCGAGTCCTGTGTTGTCACCGTCGAGGGGATCTGGCTCAAACCCGGCGAGGACGCCGAGTCGGCCGACCAGGAAACCGACACGGAGGCCACCGATGGGAACACGACCGACGCCGACGAGACGGTCACCGAACAGACAGAGGAAGACATCGACGAGAGCGGGGGCCGGGAGTATCACGAGTTCGAGCAGCCACAGGAGGCCGACCTCGTCCAGCTCCAGGACGGCAACTCGGATCTGATCGACGAGCGGGAGGTGTCCGTCGGTACCTATCAGTTCCTCCAGCTCGACGTTTCGGGGGTCACGGCCACGCTGGTCGGCGGCGGCGACGCGGAGATCGACACGCCCGGAAACGCACCCCTGCAGTTCAAACACGCGTTCGACGTACGCGAGGACCAGCGAACGGTCTTCACCGCCGACTTCACGCCCGTCAAGCGCGGCCGGACGAACCGATACCTACTCCAGCCCGTCGCGAAGGGGACCAGCGTCACCTACGAGAGCGCGGAAACAACGGACGATACTACGACACAGAACGCGACCGACGATACCAACGAAACCGCGTGAGGGGGGTAGCCGGAC
>JBEQBN010000172.1:0-4099 GCA_041639775.1 Halapricum sp. | reverse complement strand
CAGTCGAAAGCGCCCGCAGTCTCTTTCTGGAGGCCGCCGGCGAGTCAGTCCAGCCGGTCGACTACGCTGTCGGTGACCACCAGCTACAGTATTCGACGGCAAACGCTCCGCCGAGCGGCGATCGTGTCACTGTGCTGACGGGAGCCAACAGCGGTGGGAAGACGACGCTACTCGAGACGCTCGCACAGGTGCAGCTGCTCGCTCAAATGGGACTGCCTGTACCGGCAGAGACGGCGGCAGTCGGGCTCGTGGACGCGATTGTCTTTCATCGACGCCACGCCAGCTTCAACGCTGGCGTGCTCGAATCGACGCTGAAAAACGTCGTCCCGCCGCTTTCGGCAGAGGGGCACACGTTGATGCTTGTCGATGAGTTCGAGGCGATCACTGAGCCGGGTAGCGCCGCCGACCTGCTGCACGGGCTGGTGACCCTGACGGTCGAACGTGAGGCCCTCGGCGTGTTCGTCACCCATCTCGCGGACGATCTCGAACCGCTACCGGATTCGGCGCGTGTCGATGGCATCTTCGCCGAAGGGTTGACCCCTGAACTGGACCTGGAAGTGGATTACCAACCCCGCTTCGAGACTGTCGGCCGCTCGACACCGGAGTTTATCGTCTCACGGCTCGTGGCCAACGCCGACGACCGTGAGGAACGAGCCGGATTCGATACCCTCGCGCGGGCAATTGGCCAAGAGGCCGTCCAGCGGACACTCTCGGATGCCAAGTGGTCCCGATAAAGCGTGCATTGACAGTGTTGCAGCCCCTATTGTAAGTGATGATGTCCAATATGTGTCCATCGATGGGAAGCAAGTGTCGCACGTTCGGCTATGCGTGGCTCATTCTCAACGGTATCCTGTACGCCATCGCACCGCGAGTGATGCTCAAGATGTCCTCGAAGATGTTTACGATGGGATTCAAAAACGCTGACGAACTGGAGCCGCGGGAGTGGTATCAGGACGCCACGCGTGCGACTGGTGTCGGAATGATCGCGACCGGTCTCGCAGGGCTCGCGTTCGCACGCGGCGACGAGGACAGCCAGAGCGATGCAGAAGTAGACGACGGCGGAACGGACGAAGCCGAAACTACATAACTCTTTTGGGACAGTCTTCCGTCTGTCCACTGCCCGTGTGTGACAACAACGCCAGTACTCACGGGTCTGTCTTGACTTGGTCGACGTCCATCACGCCGAAGCCGTCGGCGAGCGTCTCCCGAACGACCTGCTTGTCGCCAGCAGGAGCGGCGACCGCAACGTCGACGACGGCCGTGACGCGAATGTCGGTCGCGCGCGGTTGCACGTCAGTCACGTCCTGGATCGTCGCCGCGTCAACGCCCGAAACGTTGTGGAGGACCGTCTCGACGCTCTCTTGGAGATCACCGCCCGCTTCGCGGGTGACCCAGAGCGTCACTGTCGCCGTCACGTCGGTGTGTCTGGCTTGTACTGCCATAGGCCGGCGGCCGGGATCGAACCGACGAATCGCGCCTTCACGCGCCGGGTGCTGTGGCTGGTCGACAGTGATGCCTCTTATGCCGCGCCAGTGAGGCCGACTCCCGACCAGATACGGCTGTGGTCAGGGCCAGATACGCCGATCGCGAGTCGACCGACTCCGAGGCGATATCGACGGCGGAAAACGGGACGTGTCCACGCGGTCGCGGCCAGTCGCCCGCCGTCGGGCACCCGAGCGGGTACCGATCCCCTCGAAGTGGGTTACGCGGCGAGGCTGGCTGCGAACCGGGTGGACCAGCGATCCAGAACCGGACCGACATCCCCCTCGCCGCGGATCGACGGGGCCGGAATCAGCCCCTCGATCGCGGCCGTGCCGTTGCTACACGCAACGGCCGGCGATGGAGAGTGGATGTCGGTCATCTGGATCACCTGATCGCTGTACTCCATCCTGTGACGGGAAATATATTAGTTCTTTTGCACTATTGAAAACTACTCACATGGGGGATCCTACCACGGAGCAGTCGACTCACGGGGTCGTCAGGACGAGTCGGGATCGTCTGATTCCGGAACGTCGGACTCGACGGCCTGTGCCGACTGCTCAGTTACTGTGACGCCCTTTTCGGCGAGGTGGCGGATCCGTTGGCGCGCGAAGTCCTCCTCGCGTGAGCCCCGTGTCGCGAGGACATACATCCTGGCCCGCCCCTCGGGACGCATCGTCCGGCCGGCGCGCTGGGAACTCTGTCGGCGCGACCCGCCGAGTCCCGAGGCGACGATCGCGACTTCCGCGTTCGGCAGGTCGATCCCCTCGTCGCCCACCCGGGAGACGATCAGCGTATCCCGCTGTCCGGACCGGAACGCCTCGAACAGTTCCGATCGGCGTGCGTGACGGGTCTCGCCGCTGACGAACGGGGCCTCAAGCGCCGCCGAAAGCGCCCGGCCCTGATCGAGGTAGTCGACGAAGACCAGCGCCTGCTGGCCCTCGTGTTGGCGGAGTAGCTGGCGGGCCTCCTCGACCTTGGCGGGGTTCGTCGCGGCCAGCTGGCGGCGTTCGTGACCCTGGGCGCTGACGTACTCGTTGCGCGCGGTCGCGTCGGCCCAGGGGAGATACCGGATCTCGACGGTCGGCTCGGCGACGAACCCGGCATCGAACAGCGCGTCCCAGTCGGTGCCGATCGGGGGGCCGATCAGCGTGAATATCTCTTCCTCGCGGTCGTCTTCCCGGACGGGCGAAGCGGATAGTCCCAGCCGGTGGCGGCTCTGGAGATCGGTGCTGCGGCGGAACACGTCGCTGGGTACGTGATGGACCTCGTCGTAGACGATCAGTCCCCATTCGCGATCATCGAAGATGTGGCGGTGGCGGTCCATCCCGGCAGTCTGGTAGGTCGCGATCGTTACCGGTCGGACCTGCTTCTGTCCGCCGTGATACTCGCCGATTTGGTCGTCGGTGAGCGTCGTCTGGGCCAACAGTTCCTCGCGCCATTGGGTCGCCAGCTCCCGGCCGGGCACGAGGATCAGCGTTTCGCCTTCGATGCGCGAGAGGATCCCCATCGCAGCGACGGTCTTGCCGCTGCCCGGTGGCCCGACGAGCACGCCGGATCGGCGTTCGAGGAACGACTCGACCCACTCGTGTTGGTACGGTCGCAACTCGGGGTGGAGATCGACCGGCAGCGGCTCACCGGCCTCAAGGTCGCGCCGATCGACGACGGGATAACCGGCCTCGTAGAGCGTTCGTTTGACCGTCGCGACCGACTCCTCGGCGACCCAGCTCTCGGTGTCGGAGAGTTCGGCCCGGAGTTGGCCCGCTTCGAGCTTCTGTCTGGCGACGTTACCCATTAGGTCCGCACTGGCGGCTTCCAGGACGACGTAGCCGTCCTCGTGGGTCCGGAGCGTGAACTGGTGGGCCCGCTCCCACTGATCTTCGATCCACGCTTCGAGGTCAGGCTCGCGGTCGGGCAGCACGTCCTGCACCGTCCCGAGCAGGGCATCGACGTCGTCGTAGGGGGCCTGCCAGACGTCGGCCGGCTGGATCTCGTAGAGGTATCCCTCCGATCCAGTCGTGTCGATCAGGCGGGCGAACTGCGAGAGTTGGGCGCGCGTGAACTGCCGGGGCTGGTCGACGACCAACTGGCGACGATCGGGGAAGACGACGATCCGCTCGCGATCGGTCATCCGTGACCACTCTTCGGGGTAGTAGACGACTGGATCTGCGGAGACGTCCTGTCTCAGCAGAGGGCCGTCCTCGACCAGCGTCTCAAGGTCGTCAGTCGCCTCGTCGTGGTCGATCCCTCGCTGTTGGGCGTAGCGAGTCGCTGTCACGACCGGCTGGCCGATCGCTTCGAGCGCGTCGTAGAACGCTTCCGCAGTCGGCTCGGAAGTGTCGTCGGCTGTCACTGTCCGTCCTAGTCGAGTCGGCTACAAACGGTTTGCGGGACGTACCGAACTGTCGTTGCGAGCCAAACCGTCACCCTCAGGCACGCAGGGGCCAACGTATTCACTATGGCTGATATCGTCGAGAAGACTGATCGCTACGAGGGATTGCTCAACGAGGCGCTCGCCGAAGCAACGGTTGTACCGCCCGAAGATACACCTCTCGGGACGGCATCGAGTGAGTATCTGGAGATGGCCCGCTCGTATCTCGAAGACGGTCGTCACTTCCGA
>JBEQBN010000171.1:0-4136 GCA_041639775.1 Halapricum sp. | reverse complement strand
CGAGCGCCTCGCCGTCGAATGCCTCACGCAGAGCCGGCTCCAGCCCGTCGCTGTCCTCAAAAGAGACCGACAACACCGGCCGGTCGACGCTCTCGTTGATCTCCCGGATGTCGAGTATGTTGTACCAGGCGGGTGCGATCCCGGCAAGCATAACGTATCGAACGTCCGGACGTTCCAGTCGCTCGATCAACTCGATCACCGACGCCGTGGCGTCGTTCCCGCCAACTGTACACTGCCGGAAGACGAAGCCGTCGACAACCCGATCGGCACGCACAACTGCACCGGCAAGTGTGCTTGTGTCCACCCGGTAGGACTCGGCCACGCCGAGGGCACGAACCCCCGATTTCATCGTCCTTTCGAGACGATACGTCCTGATTCGGTCACATCAGGTGTTCTCCTTGATGTCTGAAAGCTTATCGAGTAACTCGTCGTTCGAGGCAGTGAACTCGAACTCGACATCGCCGTCGTGGGTGTTTTCCTCCGCGGAAACGCCGTCGTCATCCTCGAGGTCCGTGTCGTACTCCTGGTTCTCCTGTTCGGATTCGTCGTAACTCCCGAACCCCATATTCGTCTAGACGTCTATGTTCGCCCGCAAAAAATGTCGCTGAAAATTGCCATCTGATCGGATTGGAACAATATCGCCGTACGGTATGGGGTCGTTTAGTCGCCGAGACGACTTTGACCGCCAGTCTGAAGCGCGTCCCGACTCTTAATCGTCTATGGACGTGCACAACGTCACGGCCGACGCGGAGACGTTCACGGCGAACGCGTATCTCGCTGTCGGCGACCAAACCACACTCGTCGATGCGGGTGCGATGGACGGTGTTGTCGATGCTATCCGTTCCGCTGTGGCCGACCTGGACACTGTCGTCCTCACTCACCAGCACGGCGATCACGTCGCCGCACTCGACGCCGTCGTCGAGGCCTTCGATCCTGACGTGTACGCCTACGCCGACCACTCGCTTCGAACCCACGCCATCGCGGACGGCGAGACGGTTCCCGTCGGCGACGAGTCCTGCGAGGTCGTCTTTACACCCGGCCACGCCGACGATCACGTCTCGCTTGTCGGCCCGTCGTCGCTGTTCAGCGGCGATGTCGTCGTTCACGACGACGGTGCGTTCGACTATGGCAGCTTCGGTCGGACCGACCGGCCAGATCAATCACGCGAGCGGCTCATCGACAGTATCCGTCGACTCCTCGATCGAATGCCCGATAGTGTCGAACATATGTACGCCGGACACGGATCGGTCTTCCACGGCGACGTTCGTGATGTCGTCGAGACTGCCCTCGAACGCGCCGAGCAACGCGAACCGAAATATCCCGACTGAGAATCGGGGCCCAACGCTCAAGTCAGTCCACACGAACCGATTAGCAACTGAGCTATGCCGTCGGTGCTTGCTGATTTCACCGGTCGATTCAGCGTCGCTGGCTCCGAGCGCGATGGGCCAGTTGACGGGCGGGTCCTCCTCAGCGAATCGCAACTAATCTTGGCGACCAGCGAAGACGACCGGGAGACAATCCCGCTGACCGGTATCTTTGATGTCACACTCGGGAACGAAGCCACTGCCATCGACCCAATGTCCGGCTCGCCGCTGACGATCGCATACCGGAGCGGTTCAACTCGGACGACAGCAGTCGTCGCCGCCGAAGAGTCGACGACCGAAAAATTCCGGTCGGTGCTGTTCAAGGCCCTGCTCAACGGGACGAACGTGACGCTCAAACACCCTGCCAAGATCGGCGGCCGCGTCCTCGATACGCCGTTTATTGGCGGATTGCTCTCACTCAACTCAAGCGGTGTCGTCTTTGATACTGAGGACGGTCCCGTAACGGTCCCTCTTTCGTCTATCGTCGATTTCGACCGGGAAACCCGCGCTGTCGACGGGCGCGATCGACCGGTTCTCGTGATTGCTCATATGGACAACGGACAGGCGCTGACGACTGTTGCGGCCACTGAGTCCACCAGAGACTTGTCGCTGCTCGGGCGCTATCTTCGCCGGACGTACGATGCCGTACTCGACTCGATCCGAGAGCTGTCGCTTTCGGAAGCCGAAACTGAGGCTCTCGCCGCACTGTACTCCACTGGTGAGACTGATGTCTCGCTGTCGGCGGTCATTGACGCGGATCCACAGACTGTCCAACGGATCCTGCACGCGTTGCACGAAAAGGGACTCGTCGAATCCGGCGATTCCGGACCTGTCCTCACCGCGAACGGGCAGATTGTCGTGACGCAGTATCTCGAACGGGTCAACGAGTGACTTCCTCCCCACCCTACTCGCTCACCGCTGACGCGGTTCGCTCCTTGAGGGTGGGGCTTCCTGTTTCCACGACGCGCTTTGCAGACACCGAATCGGTGTCCGTAGGGAGCGCAGTCTCCACAGACGTTGATTCGGGACAGCCCGTCCCTACTTGTTCGAGACCGCGAGAAAGGATATTCCACGACGCATTCGCGTCTCTGTCTGCCTCAAACCCACACGACGGACACGAATGCTCGCGTACCCACAACGGCTTGTCCGTCTCGACGCCACATGACGCGCACTCTTTGGTCGTGCCTCGGGGGTCCACGGCGACGAAGTGCGTTCCTTCCCGGTCGCACTTGTATTCGAGCATTCGCAGGAACGTCCCCCATGAGGCCCCGGCGCGGTTCCGAGAGTTGCCCGGAAGTTCGACCAGTCCCTTCGCGTCCAAGTCCTCGACGGCCACAAGGTCATACTCGCGGGCGTAGTACGCCGAGAGTTTATGCAAGAAGTCTCGACGCTTGCGCTTCAGGTCAGCGTGGCGTCGAGCGACCGTCTTGCGCTGTTCCTCCCAATTGTTCGAGCCGTGTTCCTTCCGTGAGAGGTTTCGTTGAGCGCGTTCCAACCGTTCGCGTTCGTCGGAAAGGTCAGGCGACTCGACGGCAGTCCCGTCGCTGTCGTGGACGTATTTTAGGATACCCACGTCGATACCAACAGCGTCAGTCACCTCGTTAGGCTTCTCGGGAGGGTCGTCGGGAGTTTCGACGCCAAGGATGGCGTACCACTTGCCGGTGGGTTCGCGTTTGACCGTGACGGTCTTGATGGTGGCGTCGTCGGGCAGGTCGCGGTGGAAAGTGATGGGGATGTCACCAATCTTCGAGAGCCACAGTTGGGTCAGACCACTCGTGTTTTTGAGTTTGAAGCCGGACTGACTGTAGGTGAACGATTGGTACTCGCCCGGTGCTTTCCATTTCAACTCCCCGACGCTGTAGCCGTTCAGCTTCCGACCTTTGAGCGTTGAGAGGTTGTCGTACAACCGCTGGACGACTTTCTGCAACACCTTCGAGTGAACGTCTCGCAGGTCAGTCCACCAGTCTTTCAGGTCCGGCAGACGCTTCTGCTCGGAGTATGACGACGTATCGTCGTGGCGGTTGAGGCGGTGAAGGAAATGGTTGTAGACCTGCCTACAGGTATCGACAGTCCACGCTAATCGCTCCCGGAGGTCGTCAGACGGGTTTAGCCGATACCTG
The DNA here is from genome assembly GCA_041639775.1 of Halapricum sp. GTDB lineage: Archaea > Halobacteriota > Halobacteria > Halobacteriales > Haloarculaceae > Halapricum. Next base: position 652 of record JBEQBN010000171.1, on the reverse strand, counting down.
TAGTTGTAGTTCATTTATTCGTCGTCGGGGTCAGAAGTACGGACGACTTTCACGTCCGCGCCACGCCAGCGTTTCGGGACGTAGACGTGAGCGCCGTTGCCGGTGGCTTTTACGTCGCCGTCCACGACTTCGTGGCCATTGATTGTGAACTGTTCCATATACGAAGTAGATACATTGTCGGTACTGATAAACGTGTCGGTGGGCCTGTGGGGCGGTCGTTGCAGGGTGTATATGAGACGATGACGGCGCTGTATCCCCGCCCTACTGCGTCCTCAGAACGCGAAGCGTTCTGATGTGCGAACGAGAGCAAAGCTCTCGTTAACGCCACTCGGTCGCTTCGCTCCCTGCGTTGCTCCTTGAGGACGGGGCCTCAGCGCCTGATTTTAGGTAATGAGACGACGTAATCGACGTCGAATCAGCCGCCAACAGTCCGTTTGAGTGTGAACGCCGTACTGCCTGTCCATTCAGACTGGACTGACGATCGGCCGAGAAAACGAGGCCGTTATGCCGTTCGTGGCTCTTTGGCCTTCGGCCGGAGGTTTTTGTAGCCGCACTTGCGACACTGATCGGCGCGCTCGGGATTGCGGGCGTTACAGCGCATACAGATCTGTTTGTCAAGGATGCGTCCCTCGGCTTTGTCGAAACGAGCCAT
>JBEQBN010000170.1:0-4157 GCA_041639775.1 Halapricum sp. | reverse complement strand
CGGTGTATCCGCTCGGTGTTGCCCTTCCTGACGGGAGTGGCACTCACGGGCGTTCAGCACCGTGAGCAGCAGGCCGGGCCATCGGCCCCACTCCCCATTGCAGCCACCACGGGGAGTGCTTGGGGTGACATACCAACCGCTGCTGGTTGGGCTGCGAAGGTGTGTGAGTGTGAGAGGTGAGACGCACTCGTAGCCATCTTGAGCGTGAGTGCGTTCCCCGCAGCAGTATACCATATATCTACTAGATTTTATGTCATTAAATAAATTAAATGTTGGGATTACGGACAGTCTGTGCTGCGTGGTTTGTGGTATGTCATATTGGCTTCATTCTATGGCTGAAATCCCGTTCGGACACAATGCGTCGGTCAACAAACCCATCGCGGCTACGAAGCCATTCGAACTCTGAGTCTACTGCCGCCTCCTGGATTGTGAACTCCCGGAAGACTCGCTTCACTTGTCTTTCGACTTCTCGCTCGCTACGCTCGCGAGAACGGGGACAGCTCGATCTTCAGTCGAGTGCGTGACGGATTCGAACGACAATAGTGTAGAAGCCGGATGTCGCCTCCTGGATTGTGAACCTCGCCGAGACGTTCCTGTTCGTTGCGCTGCGCGGGTTGCGACTCGTCTGGCTCAAATCCGGTCCAGTAGCAATTACACTGCTCACTTTGTTCGCAGGTAAATGCCGCCTCCCGGATTTGAACCGGGGACAGCTCGATCTTCAGTCGAGTGCTCTCCCAGTCTGAGCTAAGGCGGCGCGTACTCCTACGTGGGAGGGACCCAGAAAAAAGGATTTCGAATGACGGCTGTCGTCTTGACACTTGGCTCACAGTCGAGTGGCTAGTTACTCGACACGTTGTGCGACAGCGAACTTCGCGAGGTCGACGGCTCCGATGTCCTCAACGCTGTCGTAGGGGCGATCGACGACAATATTGCCAGCACGCTGGCGACCTAACCCCGGCAGCGCTCGCAGTTCGTCCATCGACGCCGAGTTCACGTCTAGCGGGTACGGCACGCCAGTCACCGAGCGGTAGCCGTGGTCAGTCACCGCAACGTCGATTGTCGCGCCGAGTGTGCGCTCGCCAGGTACCGCTACCAGCAACGGGTAGGTGCCCAGTTGCCGACCGAAGGTCTTGCCGTCCTGGTGGTATTCGAGATGGACATCTTCGAGGATCGTCCCCGGCGGGGCGAGACGCTGTAACATCGGGTTGTCGATTTCTTCGCGGACTTCCCGCTTGTACTGTTTGAACAGCTGCTCGTGATCGGCGGCGATCTCGGCGCCGGTGTCTTCCATTTCGGTCCCCTCGAAGGCCATCACCTGCCGGATGTTGACCCGCCGGAGCAGCAGTCCCTCGTCGTAGACGCGCTGGAGGAACCGCTTGTTGTGCTCGAAGGTCTCTCTGCGCTCGCCTTTGAGCCCGTGGACGAGATTAATTCCCGGCAACAGCTTCGGTAGGCGCGGGGCGGCGTCATCGCCGAATTGTGGGGCGTCGTCAGGGTCCTCACCCGGTCGCCAACCAGCCTCCTCGTTGACGATCCGGACCGCTTCCAGACACTCATCGGCAGTGACGTTGAGGTTGTTGTCGCTCTGGACCTGCGGATCCGCGGACTCGAGCCCGAACGCGGCCGTGTCACCGGGCGTGTTGTGCTCAGCGATGATACGGATGCCCTCGCGAGCCTTTTCAGGCCACTTGACAACTGTGATAGGGTTCATATTGTCCAGATGCAACGTCTCCAGATCCGGTGCGACTTCTCGGATACCCTGGTAGAGCGACCGGAGCGCGTCGGGATTGGGCTTCTCGCCGTCGCCGCCGTAGGCTAGGATGTCGGCCTGGCGGCCAAGCCGGAAGTGTTTGACGCCGTGCTCGGAGAGAGCATCGACCTCTGCGACGACACTTTCGGGCGGTCGGAAATCTGGATCGCCGTACATCGGCTCTGTGCAGAACGAACACCGGTAGGGACAGCCACGCGAGGTTTCCAGCTCGGCGAGCAGATAGTCGGGGTGGTTCGGATGTTTCTCGACGACAAACGCGCCCTTCCGTGCCCATCGCGTCTCCTCAGGGACACCGCGATAGCGCGGCTCGAACCCGTCCAGACCGTTCTCGACGAGATCGAAGACCGCTGCTTCGATGTCCGCGCCAGCGACGAAATCGAAATCGAGGTCCTCGCGGCTGGTCTCGCTCGCGCCGACGTTCTCTTCGCCGACGCCAAACCGGATCGGACCACCCATAATAGACGTCCCCTCTGCCGTCCAGGCGATCTTCCGGACTTCGTCCGGCTCGGCGGGCGTGCCCCCGACGTAATTGCCGGGGACGGTTATCCCGCCGACGTAGACGGTCAGATCGGCGTCAGCGACATCTCGCCAGCGGCTGTTCTCCTCACGGAGCGCGTCGATCGTATGGTAGGCAATTCGCTCGCGGGGAACGCCGGCGTCGACCAGCGCACCGGCGACGTACCGCGGATAGGTAGAGATGTATGGGGGTACGCCGAAGTGTGCGGGCTCGTCGACGTACCCGTCGACAATGGTTACTTCAAGCGTCGTGGGATCAGTCATTGCGTATCTTTCTCGCTCGACGATGAAAACGATGTCTCACTCGATCTCCCGTGGATTCACGCTCGTCGATCAGTGTTCGTGGTCGTGACTGTCGCCACCGGGAGTACCGCCCGCGACCAGTGCGTCGTGATCGCCTTCGATCATATCGAGGTTCTTCAGGTTGTCCCGCTCCTCGAAGTTGGCGATGGCGTCTTCCAGATCCTGTTGGGTGAGCGTCGTCCGCTCTTCGGTCAGCGCATCGAGTACCGCCTCACGGAGGACGAGACGGAGATCGCTGCCAGTCAGTCCCTCGGTCATCTCCGCGAGCGTTTCGGGATCGAAATCGATGATCTCCATCTCTCGGGTGACGACTCGAAGGATGTCCGCACGCATACCCCGGTCGGGCTTGGGGAAATTGACGATTTCGTCGAAGCGCCGCCAGGCCGCTGCGTCGAGCTGATCGGGGTGGTTCGTCGCGCCGATAAGCAGGACCTCGTCGTCGATCAGGCTCACTTCGTCGATCGATTTGAGCAGGGTGTTCACCGCACGCTTGATCGCAGCGTGCTCGTCGCTGGCACGGGTCTTGGCGACGAAGTCGAACTCGTCCATAAAGAGGATGCACGGCGAGAGTCGCTTTGCGACCTCGAAGACCTTCTCGACGTTCTTTGCGGTCTCCCCGAGGTACTGGGAGGTGATCATCGAGAGCTTCACCTCGACGAAGGGAAGATCCAGATCGTGCGCCAGCGCCCGAGCGACGCTGGTCTTGCCGGTCCCCGGCGGCCCGACGAACAGAAGCTTGCCGATCTCGCGCAGTCCGATCTGTGCGAGGTAGTCGCGGTGCTCGATCGCCTTGACGAGTTTGTTGATCTCGTCTTCCTGATCTGACGTGAGTACCAGGTCGTTCAGTCGCATCTCGACCTCTTCAGGGGCGCGCACGTCGACGAGATCGAGCATCTCCTCTTCGTCCTCGTCGTCGAAGTACTCCTCGAGCATCGAGTCGATCCAGACCCGATCGGCTCTGACTGGACGATTGCCTTCCCGTGCCTGTCCATACGAGAGGTCCTCGACTTCCTCCTCGTACTCGAATGCAAGCACCGGGTTTGCGGCGAGGTCGGCGGTCTCGACTCGATCAAAGAACCATTCTTCGGCCATCTCACGCTCAGTGAACGTCAGCGATCCGTCAAAATCGTCGTGATCGGTGAACATCAGTCCCGAAATGGCGTCCCAAGGCCGCTCGACACCGGTCGACTCGCGGGCGGTCTCGACGGTGGGGGTGAGTGGGCGCTCGATGGTTCCATCGCTCCAGAATACCTTTCGGACGTCCGGCGGCAGGTCGTCCGGTTCCAGATCTCGATTGTCCGTGTAGACTGTCGCCGTCAGCATAAACTCGATGACATCGCGTGCCGCGTTGCTCATTCCTCGACACATTGATTCGGGACAATAATAAGTCACCCGAAGTGGGTTCGTGCTGCCGGCTGTGCTATCCTGTGTCGTTGAGACATTGCCGAGCGCCCACACGAAGCAACTGTTGTTACCGATTCGACTCCGAACTCCTCAAATAACTCCACCGCGTACAGGAGAGCGTGTCACAGCAGGTCGCCCAGGTGGATACGCTGTTCCTTCACGA